>JBDKUO010000025.1 GCA_039679645.1 Armatimonadota bacterium | reverse complement strand
TTTATTGGGGTAGATTTTCCACTTTTTTGCATTTGCGCTTCGTTCCACACGCTCAGAGCTTGGGGTTTCCACTTTCTTTGAACCAACAGATTTGAGATCAGTTCCAGCTATCGCAATTGCCTCGTTTTGGGTGTTAGGTGCTGGGTGTTGGGGTTAAGACAGGGCTTGAGGTCTACTTGCCCGTTCGAGTCTATAGGTTCTCCATGGATAGACTTTTCTTTCACTGCCATCTTTTCTCATTCATTGGAACTCATCGCTGAGCCCGGACGTATACCTCATGGTGCATTGTGCTGCCGAGCCGGATTGACATAGCAGGACTCATCCATTATACTCGAATTGGGCAGCGCGGGTGTGCTGCCCATCATTGCGATTATGGGCTCACTAAACTGAGTTATGGGGGTATGAAAGTGGCAGAAGCCATAGTTGTCCAGGGACTCAAAAAGGTCTATAAGGGCCACCTGGGAGACAGCTTTACTGCTGTCGATGACCTGAGCTTTCAGGTAAACCAGGGAGAGATTTTCGGTTTTATCGGACCCAACGGAGCGGGAAAGACCACCACCATCAAGATGCTGCTTGGTCTGTTGTTCCCGACGTCGGGAAAAGTGACCGTGCTGGGTAAACCGGCGGGCGATATTGAGGCAAAGAAGCGTATCAGCTACTTGCCCGAAAGCCCTTATTTTTATGAGCATATGACCGGAGTCGAGGTTCTCGACTTCTACTGTAAACTTTTCAGAATGGACGCAGCCAGCCGTAAGCGCAGAATCGGCGAGTTGCTTGAACAAGTCGGCCTCACCAACGACGGTACCAGGGCACTGAGGCAGTATTCTAAGGGTATGCTTCAGAGGATCGGAATTGCTCAGGCGCTGATCAACGATCCCGACCTGCTTATCTTCGACGAGCCGACTTCCGGCCTCGACCCCATCGCTCACAAGGACATTCAAGACCTTATTCTTGCTCTTAAGGGGCAGGGGAAAACAGTCTTCGTCAGTTCGCACCAGCTTACCGATATTGAGAGCGTCTGCAGCAGGGTCGCCATTATAAACCGAGGCAAGCTCGTTAAGCTCGGCTCCATGCAGGAACTGCTCAACATCGGCAGAACGGTCATAACGCTGTCGGCTCCGAAAGAGGGTCTGGCTGAAGCAGTAAAGCCGTTGGCCGAGAGAGTCTCGGTCGAGGGTGAGCTTATGCGCGTATACGCCGATACTGAAGAGAACGTTCACAACGTGCTGGATGCCGCGCGCGGCAAGTCGTGCCTGGTATCGGTCGTGCCGCAGAAGCAGACTCTTGAAGATTTGTTTGTTGAGATAGTAAGGGAGGGACGCAAGTGATTATCTGGTCCATCGCTAAAACAACCGTCGGCGACGCCATGAGGAAGAAAGTGCTTCAGATATTCCTGGTGGTCGCTATAGGTCTTATTATTATATCGCTCTCGTTCTCGCAGACCCTTTCTTTCTCTACCAGGGAGGGCTCGTCCACGGATATTATGCTCGTCAAGAGCTTCGGCCTGGGGCTTATGGCAATGGCCGGGTGGCTGATCAGTCTGGTGATGTGTGTATCGCTGATCCCGCAGGAGATAGAGCGCCGCACGATCTACACAATCCTTGCAAAGCCCGTTAAGCGATATGAGTTTATTATCGGTAAATTCCTCGGAGCAATGCTCACGCTTGGGATATGCGTTGCATTTATGGGAGTCGTTTTTATAGGTGTGGTGATGGCCAAAGCGCACGGGGCGTCAGTGGCCGCGGCGGCAGCCACCACAGGCATATCGTCAGCGGAAGCCGGTGTTCAAAAGGTCCAGATGTTTGATATCAACATGCTCTGGAGTGTGGTGATGATATATCTGCAGTTTGTGGTGCTGAGCGCCTTGGTACTGCTTTTTTCGGTATTTCTGACTCCAACGGTAAACTTCTTTATGGGCTTGGGTGTCTACATCATAGGTGTTATGGCCTCAATGACCGAGACGCTTGCCAATTCCGAATCAATGAACCTGGTGCTCAAGGGTTTTTACAAGATCGTACACATGATCATACCTAACTTCGACAAGTTTAATGTCACCAATACTCTCCTTCATCCCGAAGCTCATATTACCAATGTCATGAGGTATACGGGTCAGGTGGCCGTTTACGGCATCTTCTATGCTCTGCTTATGATGATGCTCGCGATTATCATATTTGAGAAGAAGGAAGTCTAGCCATGGGCGAAGGGAAAAGAAAACTTCTAATAGCTCTGGCATTGCTTGTTTTCATCGCGATAGGCGCGGTGCAGAGCGTTATCGACCCTGTGCAGGTGAAGATGCGCCAAAAAGAGATGTCGGTGACCGGCAATGACAGCAATGATCTGATGGTCCAGCTTCCGGGGCAGTTCATACTGGCTTCAGCGCTGGGGTTTAAGGAAGTAGTTGCGGGAGCGCTGTGGGTCCGTGCGGACACATTCTTTCACATGGGCCAATATCAGGCGATTGTGCCGATAGTGCGACTTGTGACCTGGCTCGATCCGCATAATATCGATGTTTTCACTACAGGAGCTTGGCATCTGGACTACAACTTTGTTGACGATGATCAGATGTCGGACAAACGCTATATCCCTGCGTCTATTGCACTGCTTAAAGAAGGCATCGCGAACAACCCGAATACATGGGACCTTTACTTTGAACTTGGCTGGACACATTACAGCAAGAAACTCGGTGATGAGCAGAAGGCTCTTTACTATATCAAAAAAGCGACCGAGCATGAGGGCTATGATGTCAATACAGGCAGAAAGCTCCCGCGCCCAGAGTTTGTCGATAGAATGCTTGCTCACCAGTATGAGAAAGTCGGAGATTTTGACAAGGCGGTAGATGAGTGGTATAAGTCGAGGAAGCGCACTCAGTGGCTGATTAAAAATCCTCTTGCGACCACATTTGCGGACAATGTCTCACTCGATATTTGTGATCGAAACCTCTCGCTGCTGCTTATGCGTATAGGCTGGCGCTACGGCGATATGAAGAGATACAAAGAGGGTCTCGACATTGCAATGCGCCTTGATAAAGGCTCGAAAAACCCGACTGAATGGCAGCTTGCGACTCGGAGCGCAGAGAAAGACTATGAGCGCCGTCTGGCTTCCGGCCAGTCGTTTGGGGACGCGCTGAAGCCTCTTAACACTGATTTTCAGGTCAACTTCAAAAGAGTTGCGCCGAAGGTCTTTATCATATCGGGAAAAGTGAATATTGTCAGCTTCTCCGAGTATAATGGACTTGCTTCAGAGCCTTTCACGCACTGGTATGCGGAGAACGAGAAGCTTCCTGCTGACCGTAAGGTTCTCTGGCGTGACGGCAGCAGACTCAATTGGAAGATCGAGGATTATGGCTATGTAATGCCCGATCTGAAGACTTTTAGTTGGAAACTGGACACGGATCAGACCGTGGTCTGGGACAATATCTGCATATCCGGCGGGTCGTTTTCACGTAAGATCGACCTGAGCAAGAACGATGAGTTCTATCCGTTCCATGCCAAAAAATATAAGCTGACTGTTTGGGTTACGCCGCAGCAGCCCGGTTGTCCCGATTATGTTCAAGACCGTATCGGCTGGAATGGCGAGGCGTTCAGAGACAAATTGCTGGATACGAAAATGATTCCCGGGTTCAACTGTCTGAAGTGGGAAAAGGTCCTTACGCAGGACGAACTTGTAGGCAAACCCGAACCCGTAAAGAAAACAAAAAGAATGCCAGCTTAGCACGCAATTTAAGCGGATATTGAGCATGGGGTGTGATGCGAAAATCGCGCCCCATCATATATTGCAGGCCGGTGTATAACCGTGGTATAATTATGTACCTGCAAATCGGCAGGGACCCAGCAGACATTCATCGGACACGCTTGCGCGTGCCGGAATTTATTAACGAGGTGGATTTTAGTGGCTGAAAAAGGCAAGCTCGGTAAAAACGCAAGAGTTTCGACCCGGTTTGGAAAGGCCGAGGTACAGACCGTAATTGAGAACGACAGCTCTCGAGGCAAAGTATTCGTAGAAGTAAAGAAGCTCCTTACGGAGGCGGGGCTTGGTTTCCAGAACCTGAGTTCTTCGCATCCGATCATAGTAAATAAAGGCTGCTTCGAGCAGGCCCTGAGCGTTGTAAAGGGCGCTCTGGTAGACGGCGACAGCTCCCGCTACATAGTGGAAAAAGAAGAAGCGGGTCAGGCGATCTTGGTGGAGAATACTCCCAAGGAACCGGCCAGAATGATCATTAAAGAAAGCCCGTTCGCCTGGTACGCCGCAGGCTAATCGGGATTTGTCTTAAGCAAAAAACGGCTCACCCCGCATAGTCCGAGGTGAGCCTTTTTTGTTTACGATTAGTCCGACATTGCGACACGCACGCGCGCAGGGCGCAGCACTCTGCCGTTTAGCGTGTAACCCTTCTCAAGTTCGTCCACGATTGTGTTTTCAGGATAATCATCGGTCTCCACTCGCATCAGCGCTTCATGCAGCTCAGGGTTAAATTCCTGACCAACCGAGTCGATAGGTTCCACGCCCTGTTTGGTGAGCATATCGTGAAGCTGTCGGAGAGTGAGCGATACACCCTCGACCAGAGCCTCATAACTGTTGTTTTCTTCGGCTGCCTGCACTGATCTCTCAAAATTGTCGATTATCGGCAGCAGGGTAGATATAACTTCTATTCGCGCATAGTCACACGAGCGAGCGGTCTCCTCGCGCTGGCGTTTGCGGTAATTATCAAAATCGGCAAGCGTTCTGACATATTTATCTTGCGCTTCCCGGATATCACTCTGCAGCTTATCTATCTCGGCCTGCAGAGTCTCCATATCTGTTACAACTTCTTCGTTGGAAACCTGCTCTATCTCCTCAGGTTCAATTGGGACTTTGTGTGTTGTGTGTTCTTTTTGCTGCTTCATAACATCTCCGCTGATTTTGCTGGAGCGGAAGGTTCCTCCCGCTTTCTAATGATTGTGTTTATCCTAAGGATCGCCTCGGCGACTTCGGCTGCCGTGCTGAGCGCATAAAGCTTTACTCCCGCCGGGTCGACTACGCCGCGCTCTGCCATATTGCAAATCTCACCCGTGTCGCAGTCTATTGCAAGCGAGCAATCGCCTGACTTGCTCTGTGCCGCTGTGACCTCTTCGACTTTCTCCAGAGGGTTGAAACCCGCGTTCGCCACAATCTGGCTCAGAGGCCGCTTTAAGGCTGCCGAAACCGCATCGATCCCATATGACGCCATACCATGTGCGCTTTCTTTGAGCGATAGTATATGCTTTGCCGCGCCTATTTCTATTGCTCCTCCGCCCGCGACAACACCGGTCTTTACAGCAGATTGCACAGCTCCCGCGGCGTCTCTGGCAATCCTTTCACGTTCGTCTTTGACCTCACGCGTCGAGGCTCCTACAATAACCGTAGGCATACCGTGACCGCTGCCGCCGACCACTCTGATATGGTCGAGCCGTTCATCTTCGTATACCCTCTCGCACTCGCCCAGGAAACCTTGCAGCTCAGCAGGTTCCTTTGCGAGACCGGAGCGCTTGACTGTGCGCGCGCCTGTCAGTTCCACGAGCCGGGCAATGTCGCGCGAGGACAAGCGTCTTACTGCCAGCACGCCGGCATCGGTGAGGATTTCTTCCGCGACCGGGTCGATTGCCTTCGCTGCCGCGATGAATGTGATTCCCAGCCCAACGAGCTTTTCGACATCGCGCCTGAACTCGTCCTGAAGTGCCATATATCTTGCAAAGCCGGATTCGGTTGCAAGCGCATCATCTTCTACTTGACCGGGCTCCAGCGCATCGTCGATTATAAAAACTTTGGCATTTTCAACGCATCTGGGCATCTGCCTGCTCACGCGCTGTTTATCCAGGATCACTCCCGTGAACACCTCGTTTTGAGCGCATTCTTTGGCGACTATTGCATCCGCCAGGCAGTAGCCAGGGTCTTTGAGCTTTTCATCGCCAACAAGCCGCGCTGCTTCCACGACCAGGTCTGCGATATCTTCATCGCCGCGCGCAGCCACGAGCGCCACCTGCATCAGGTGCTGCTTGCTGCAATTTTTTACTGACTTGTCTTTAATAAAATCGAGAGCGGCCTTTATGCCAAAGCGTATTCCTTCGATGACTTTGGTCACCGGCACGCCCCTCTGGACATGCGCGAGGCCTTCGGAGATTAATGCGCATGCGAGGATAGCGGTGGTGGTGGTGCCGTCGCCTATTTCATTCTCCTGCGCGCGAGCAGCCTTTATCAGCATTCGCGCCGCCGGATGATTGGTGTCTATCTTGTCGAGGATTGTAGCGCCGTCGTTTGTAACGGTTACGTCGCCGAACTTATCGACGAGCATGCAATCGAGCCCTTTTGGGCCGAGTGTGCCCTCGACTGCCGATGCCAACGCGCTCACGGCAGCCGCATTGGTTACCAGAGCCGATACTCGCTCGTCTCCTTCATTTGAACTGTTTGCCTGTCTGATATTGTTACTCATATATTTATTATTGCACGCATGCCGAGTCAAAGTAAAGAGTGGGATGCCTGAGTGGGTATATAGGGCTGGAGGTGTATGTATTGAGACTAGGTGTGATATTGCTGATTGCTTTCGCTTGTGCTTGTTATGCCGATGAAGACCGTGGATTTCTCCAGTCGCCGCCCGTTTTCATCGACAATATGTACAACTTTCCACTCGCCGGCATGGGCACCGCGACACCAAAGCCCGGTGATACGATCCCGGACTTCGACAGTCTTGTGTACGAGGCCAACAAAGCGAACCGGAATGGTGCAAATGTTCAGCCCAATCTCAACGCAGAGTTCACCGTAACACGATTAGGCGCGCTGCACGGGCTTTCAGAAGACTGGGGCGCTGCATTGTCGATTCCTATCCAGCGGACCGCAATAAGCGGCGAGATTGGAGGGCAGCCTGCCACCGCCACAAACACAGGTCTGGGTAATATCGCAGTGCTCGGCAAGAGAGTCGTCTGGAGGGGCAGGGGGAGCGAGAAAGCAGTCGCGACGTTCGGTGTGGAACTGCCTACAGGCAAAGACGACAGCAATTTTGACCAAAGCAACTCGGTCACAAACGGCTATTATTCGGGTTATCCTCAAAGATACCCGCTCAGTTGGCAGCCGTCGAGCGGCACTTGGAGCGGATATCTCGCTCTGGCATACAGCAAGACTCAGGAGAGACTTTCGTATGAAGCTTTGGTGGCAGGGAAGTTTTATACGCGTGGTGATGAGGATGTTAAGATCGGGAACATATACGTGGGAGCGCTTACGGGAACGTATGGCTTGGCCAGGTTTGCTGCGATATCGGCCAGCGCAGTGCTTCAGGTCCAGGGTGACGATAGTTATCCGAATGCGCCGTCACCTGGTGTCGACCAGCCTTCTCTTGCGGGCACCACGCTTCACGGGACAACTCTTTATATCGCGCCGAGCTTTCGAGTGAATGTAGCAAAAATGGTTACGGTCGGCTTCGGCTGGAGAATCCCAGTCATAGAACCGGACGACGGCCTGGTGCCCGAGGTAAGGAGTTTCCTGATCATTTATCCGAGTCTTTAGGCGGACCGCTTGAGCAGGAAAATTCCGTAGTCGGCAAGGATATTTGGTGCGAACCGGACGTGGTCGCATTTCTGGTCCCCGATCACCAGGTTCGTCTCACGGACAATGGTGAGATCATGCTCCCTGCAAAACCGCCTGAAATCAGCGATGGTCGTCAAGTGGATGTTGGGCGAATCATACCAGTCGTATGGCAGGCGGCTGGTACGCGGCATTGTTCCTTTCAGCAGAAGTTGGAACCGCACATGCCAATACCCGAAGTTTGGTATGGATATGATGCAATATTTTCCTACGCGGGCCGCTTCCTGAATTAGAAAGTCAGGTCTGTGCAGGACCTGGATCGTGTTGGTCAGGATTACGTAGTCCATACTCTGGTCATTGAAGTCCGCAAGCCCTTCATCAAGGTCGCCGTGATAGACGAACAGCCCCTTTGCGATGCACTCCTGTATGGCAGTGTCGGAAAGCTCTATCCCTTGCACGCGCGCGCGTTTTTCAATCTGCAGAGCTTTAAGCAGGTCTCCCTCACCGCAGCCGAGGTCGAGCACACGGCTGCCGGGTTTTACCATCTCCACTATATGCCTGATCTCGGGCTTCAGATTGAGCGATCCGCTGTTTTTTGTCATTTCAGAACTCATCAGCATGTCCGTTCATGGGGTCGGCATATTCCAAAAAACTTTCTATCAGACGGCTGAGCGCATCCACTTCCAAAAGGAACGCATCGTGCCCATAGTCCGACTGAATCTCGGCATAGCTTACATCCACGTTATTGCGCCTCAATGCCGCAACAATCTCCTTGGACATATAAGACGGAAAGAGCCAGTCCGATGAGAACGAGACAACCAGAAAGGCCGATTTTACTCCCGAGAAACTCTTTCGCAGTTCTCCACTCGGCTGGGACAGATCGAAATAGTCCATCGCCTTTGTTATATAGAGATATGAGTTAGCGTCAAAACGCTTTACAAACACATCTCCCTTGTAGTTGAGATAGCTCTCCACCTGGAACTCAGTCACGAAATCGTATTCCGGGTTGGTCTTATCCTGCAGGTTGCGCCCGAATTTCGATGTCATGGACTTGTCGGAAAGGTATGTTATATGTCCTATCATCCGCGCTATGCTCAGACCCCCGCATGGCGTATCGCAGCCATAGTAGTTGCCGTCGTTCCAGTTCGGGTCGACCATGATCGCCTGCCTGCCGACGGCGTCAAATGCGATGGCCTGCGGCGACAGCCTTGCAGTTGTCGCGATAGGTATTGCCATGCGGACCATATCCGGGTAGGAAACAGCCCACTGGAGCACCTGCATGCCGCCCATACTTCCGCCGACCGCGCACATAAGCTGCTTTATCCCGAGATGATCTATTAGCGCCTTTTGCGCCTGGACCATATCAGGTATTGTCACCATCGGGAAGTTGAGCGCATAGGGCTTGCCTGTGATCGGGTCGATCGACTTGGGACCTGTGCTGCCCTTGCATCCGCCGATTGTGTTTGAGCAGATAACAAAATACTTGTTTGTGTCGAACGCCTTGCCCGGCCCTATCATATTGTCCCACCAGCCCAGCGATTTTTCTTCACCGGCGTGGGTCCCGGCGGCATGAGCGTCGCCGGTAAGAGCATGACAGACCAGTATGCAGTTGCTTTTGTCGGCGTTCATCTCGCCGTAGGTCTCGTAGGCGAGCGTGATCGGCCCGAGCCTACGCCCGCATTCGAGATCAAGCTCGTTTGGGGATTCGGCGAAGGTGAAATACTGTGTTTCTACTGTACCGACCGATCCGGTTTTAGGCATTATCTCTGCGATTCCTTCAATGCCTGATCGATGTCCGCCAGGATATCATCAACGTCCTCGATGCCGATGGACAGGCGAATGAAATCATCGGTAACGCCCGCGGCCTCGCGCTCACTTGACGAGAGCTGCTGATGGGTCGTGCTGGCAGGATGAATCACAAGCGAACGGCTGTCGCCAATATTGGCCAGATGCGAAAGGAGCTTGACCGAGTTTATAAACTTGATCCCGGCCTCATACCCGCCTTTAATCCCGAAACCGACCATACTGCTGCAGCCCTTCGGCAGGTATTTACCGGCCAGCTTATGACCGGGGTGGCTTGCCAGCCCAGGATAGTTGACCCAACTGACTGCTTCATGCGCCTCCAAAAACTTTGCAACGGCAAGAGCGTTTGAGCTGTGTCTTTCCATGCGCAGTGAGAGCGTCTCTATTCCCTGCAATATCAAAAATGCATTGAACGGGCTCATCGTCGGCCCTATGTCTCTCATAGCGCTGACTCGCGCCCGGGTAATATATGCTTCCGCGCCGAAAGTCTGTGTGAACGACATGCCATGATAACTTGGGTCAGGCTCGACCAGATCTGGGAAATGGCGGTTTTTCCAGTCAAACTTACCGGAGTCTACTATGACGCCGCCCAGTGATGAGCCGTGCCCGCCCATCCATTTTGTGAGCGAGTGGATTACGATATTCGCTCCCCATTCTATGGGTCTGCATAGATACGGCGTCGCGACGGTATTATCGATAATAAGAGGAATGCCTGCCTCATGAGCGATATTCGCTATCGCCTCGATATCGACCACATCCAGCTTTGGGTTGCCGAGCGTTTCCATATACAAAAGCTTTGTCTTGGGTGTAAGCGCCCTGCGGAAGTTTTCAGGGTCGGTCGCGTCGACGAATATGGCGTTTATCCCGAGCCTGCGAAGTGTGCTGTTAAAGAGCGTGTATGTGCCGCCGTAGAGAGCCGTCGAAGAGACTATGTCGTCTCCAGCTTTTGCGATGTTGACGACCGCCAGTGTCTCCGCTGCCTGACCGGATGCAGTCACCAGTGCGGCGGCTCCACCTTCAAGTGCAGCCACGCGTTTTTCGAGCACTTCCAGGGTCGGGTTTTGAAGCCTTGTGTACATATAGCCGGGCTTTTCCAGCGCAAAGAGACCGGCAGCCTGGTCTGTATCCTTAAAGACGTAGGATGTCGTTTGATATATAGGTACAGCTCTGGAGCCTGTAGGGTCTATCTCATGGCCCGCATGCAGAGCGTTTGTGTCAAATGCGTAGTTTTCAGACATGATTCGTGCTTAATCCTCCAGCTATTTGAGAGCATACCACTTTTGCGAATGACTTGCAATCTATGAGACAGTTCAATTTATGGGAACAAAGAAAGCTCGGCGTGAGCCTCGCCCTCCCGGCAAGCTCGTCATTGGGAGAACAAAGCTCCTGCTTTCCGGCTAACTGAACTCTTATCCAGCCACAGCTTCTTCTAAGACCTATATAGACCGACGCATTATCTACGGCAAATCCGGTATTGAGAATTCAGCCCAACTGAGGAAAAATAGATATGGATTGCAGAGATTTCGATACCCATGATAGCAACTGCAAGGAGGCATTAATGTTCGGCCGTTCTTCAAGAAAGATTGACCTGCCAAGCATGCCGGCCACATTGGCGCGTATAATACAAGTTACTAATACGCCGGATTCCACAGCAGAACAGCTCTCAAAAGCTGTAATGTTTGACCAGTCTTTAGCCACTAAAGTGCTGCGCCTGGCCAACTCGGCGTATTTCGGCAGACGTACAAAAGCAGAGACCATAACAGAAGCTGTAGTGACATTGGGATTTGCATCGGTGAGAAACCTTGCAGCTTCGGCGTCTGTGGTTGAGGCGCTCTTTCCGAAGAGATTGTTTGTTGGTTTCAACTGGCAGGACATGTGGACTCACTCAGTTACATGCGCAGTGGCGGCCGAGTGTATTTATGGCTGTGTCGGCATGAGTTCGCAGGAGAGCAACGAGTCCGCTTTTCTTGCCGGGCTGCTTCATGATATAGGCAAGCTTATAATAGCTCGTGCCCTTCCCAATCGGTTTATGCAGATAGTCGAAGCCTGCAGAGAATATAATTTCGAGATGGTGCGTGCTGAAAATAACTACCTGAGTACAAACCACAGTAAGATAGGCTATGATCTTGCTCAGCAGTGGGACTTTCCTGAAAAAATAAGCGCGGGAATAGCATATCATCACATGCCCGAGGATGCCTGTGAGCACGAGGACCTTGCCAGGGTCGTCCAAGCGGCGAATATGCTTGCCAAGAGACTCGGCAGGAACTATCTGGTGGGAGTCCCGATTGATATAAGTCTGAGCGATATTGCTGAAGCCGCCGGAATGCCGATTGGGGATGTAAGTTTCGTGGTCGATCAAGTGCGTGACAGGATGAAGCAGTGTGGCGAGCTTCTATCATGGGCGGACAGGATGCCGAGCCAGAAGCAAGCTGCGTAGGTATAAATATTCTGGATGGATTGGGTGGGTCATTAATTACATCTAATCATCCAGGCGTGTGTCAGCAGATATCTAGATGAGTTGCAGTTCGTCGCATGAATCACGCCATTGAGGAATGCGTTCCGTCAAACCAATGTTCATAAGATATTCCATGTCCAGGTAGTTCTCCAGATTATGGCCATTGGCTGCATGATCATAGGCGTCGGCAAAATGAACGGCAATCAGCGGATTAAACGTTGTTGCTCCGCTGTTGTCAAGTTTGTGGTGGAATGCAATGATCTCAACAATTGTTTCCGGCAGGCCCCAGAGCCCCAATAGATATGCCCCGACTTCTGCATGAGTGGCATTAAATACAGCCTTTTCTGCGCTATAAGAATGGCAGTCGTCGGATTTGGCAATATTCATGGCTTTGTGGTAATCATCGGGCGATTTCCATGCAAGCACGAGTTTACCGATATCATGGAGCAATCCGCTCGCTATCGTTTCTTCCGTTGCCTGTACATCAAAGCGTTCGGCCTTCAATAATACCCGCACCAGGCTGCCCACGCGCAGACTATGTTCATAGATCTGTTCGATATCGACAGCATTCGTTTTTTTGGATGCGAATGATGAGAAGACCTCAGTTATCGACAACAGCATCTTTATGGAGTCTATTCCCAGGATCGAGACTGCCTGCGCGGCATCTGAGACTCGCTGTCTTACTCCAAAGAAAGCTGAGTTTGACATTTGGAGAATTTTTGCAGTGATGGCCGGATCCTTTTCTATTGTTGCGCCTATACGTGCTATCGACGGTTCAGGTTTTTCGAGCTCTTTGTTGAGTTCCTGACTTATAATTGATGAGCTTGGCAACACGTCCATGCCTGTTACTACTTCTCTGAGATGTTCGCTGTCGAGCAAGTCACGGAGAGCGCAGGCGGTAGTAACGGTAGATTTGAGCGTGTCCGGTTCGCACGGCTTTGATAGAAACCTGTGTGTGTAGCCGAGGCTTTTTATGATTGCTCGACGCTCCGCATGCCCGGACAGCGCTATTCTCACAATGCGCGGGTGATGAATCTTTAGCTCAGAGAGAAACTGTATTCCATCCATCTCAGGCATCTGGATGTCCGAGACCACAACATCGTAGTCAGACTGTGAAACCAAGTCCAATCCCTCTTTAGCACTCTGCACAAAATGCATTTCCCATTCATTGCGCATATTGTGCAGTAGTCTCTCTAGGCCCTGGAGGACACATGGATCATCGTCAACGAAGAGTATTCTAACCATTATGCTGCCTTCCTTGCAACATCCAAGCTTTCGTCATGGAACTGGTCTTTGATCTCATCCTGGATTGTGAATATTCTGTTCAATGAAGCTTCGAAGGCTGCAAATACATCAGGACTATAATGAGTGCCTTGTTCACTTCGCATAATTTCCAAAGCCTTTTCATGTGAGAAAGCCGGTTTATATGTACGCGCCGTGCTTAACGCGTCATATACATCGGCTATAGCAACTATAAGCGCTTCAATTGGTATTTGGTTTCCTGCTAATTGCCGTGGATATCCATCCCCATCCCAGCGTTCGTGATGAGCCAGAGCAATTGACGCAGCCATCTCAATGAGATCGTTATCATCGGATGCGCAACCAGCTTGCGCAGAAGTGGACGATATCCATGGCGAGCATTGGTCCGAATGCGGCTGAGCCAGAATCTTGGCTCCAATTTCACAATGTTTCTGCATGATAGCGCGTTCTTCAGGCGTCAAAGTCCCGCATTTTTTCAATATCGCATCGGGAATCCCGATCTTGCCGATGTCATGCAGCGGGCTGGTAAGAAACAGACGCCTAATGAAATCTTGATCCGCGCCCATCTCTTCAGCAATTGTTTTGCAATAGTATCCGACGCGCAGCACGTGATTGCCTGTTCCTTCGTCTCGGTATTCTCCGGCTTTTGCCAGCCGCCAGATCATTTCAAGCCGTGATTGCTCAAGCTCGGCAGTGCGATCCCGAACTCTGGTTTCCAGGCTCTGATTCATAGTTTTGAGTTCGTCCTGGGATTCCTTTAGTCTTATTGCGCTGCTGATACGCGCGATCAAGTCTTCGCGCACTACCGGCTTGCCAAGAAGATCGGTAGCGCCAAGTTCAAGCGCACGCTGTTTTAGGGTGCTCTCATCACTGCCTGTGAGCATAATCACCGGGATATCACATGTGAGTTCGGACGACATAATCATTTGCAGCAGTTCCAAGCCGTCTTTCACACCCATGCGGAAATCCGTGACGACCACATCCGTGCTCTCTTGCGCCAGCGCTTCAATAGCCTCGTCGGCGCTGTTCGCGCTGCTCATCTTCCACTGTCCGGCCTTTGTGTGAAGTGAGCGGAACAAACCCGCCAAGAAGTTCTGGTCGTCATCTACAAAAAGTATGTGTTTTCGAGACTCCATATGTTGTGATTATGCCGCCTGACGCATTAATGGTATTCGGATGATGAACGTGGTGCCTTCACCTTCCTTGGATTCAAATGAGATCGTGCCATTGTGCTTGTTCACCACAATCGATCTGGCCATCGCCAGCCCTTGCCCGGTCCCTTTGCCGACACTCTTAGTTGTGAAGAACGGCTCGAATATCCTCTGGCGTATAGCTTCAGGGATGCCTGTGCCGGTGTCGCTGACTCGTATTTCAGCCCAGTCTCCGGCGTGCAAAGTGCTTACAGTTATTATCCCCTTTTCCTCAGTGCCTCTTGCTTCGCGCGCATCCGTAATGGCATGTGATGCATTAACTATTAAGTTCAGCACTACCTGATTAAGATCGTTTATCATGCATGGCACCAGCGGCAGATTTGGATCGAGTTTTGTTTCAAGGATCGCGACATACTTCCACTCGTGTCTTGATACGGCAACGGTGCTTTCTATGGCGCCGTTAAGGTCCTCATCGGATTTTTCCGCGCCGCCCGGGTGGGAGAACTGCTTTAGAGCGCGCACGATTTTTGCGACACGATTGACTCCTTCAAGTGACTGTTGGGCAGCCTTTGGAATCTCCTGAGCCAAATACTCTATGTCGGCTTCATCTGCTTTCCGATCAATCTCATCGAGCGTTTCATTATTGAGAGTGCCTTCCCTTGCTTTTGCAAGCGCCCGAGTCTGGGCATCGAGCAAATCCAAAACCTGGCCAAGCGAATCTTGAATGAACCGAGCATTGTCACCGACATACTGAATAGGCGTATTTACTTCATGGGCAATACCCGCAGCTAATTGACCTATTGACTCAAGTCTCTGCGCGTGCAGAAGTTGCATCTCAAGTGATCGGACCTCGGTGATGTCGGAACCGACCACCAAAAATTCCCAAGCATTGCCCTCTTCGTCCAAAATGGGAGCTATTGTCAGCATCAGTGCAATTGATCTTTCATCGGGGCATATCACAGTTACATTACCAAGTTTAGTCGGCTCAGCCGCGTGTATTGCGTTCAGTATTTCTCTTGGCGTTTCAGTATCTTCAAATCTCAGTCCGGCATCGAGCAATTCTCGTCCGATAGCCACGGCAGCCTCTATGCCGAGCATGTTTTCAGCAGCCTTGTTCCACTTGCGGATAATGCCTTTTGAATCGCATAAGATAAGCGCTGAGGATATGGATGACAGCAGTCTTTCGTTTTCACTAATTTCGTTTATCAGCGCAGTGTTTGTTTTGGCGAGTTCATCAGTTCTTTCTTCGACCCTGACCTCAAGTTCATCGTGCGCTCTTTGCAATGCTTCTTTTGCTTTTTTGAGTTCAGTGATGTCTACGAAACTCTCAACCAGTAGTGGCTGCCCATCGATTATTGTTGATGCCACTGTTTTTAGCACTGGAATCTTCGAACCGTCTATTCTCAACAGCACACGTTCAGAGTTGTCGATGGTCTGATTGAGGTCGGTGATCGGACAGTGCCCGACATCCGATGGACAGATGCATTTGTGACATATATGGCCTGCGATTTCGTCTTCAGTTGCGCCGATCATCTTAACAGCAGTTGCATTCGCATCTACTATGGTATGTTTTTTCGGGTCGACAATTATTACACCAATCTGAACAGTATTCAGAATAGATTTAAGTATTTGCTCGTTTTCGACGGTATTATGCAATGAGGATATAGCTTTACACATTGTTTAGTAAACACCTCTAAGTTAAATATCGGAATTCACAGGCGCTCTCTCAAGGTTATAGTGAGCAATCTTACAGTAATAAGTCCATGATTTATGAGGTCAGAATTTGAAAAATCCCTCCAGGCATTTTGCATGGAGGGATTTATAAAATCAACTATGGTTATTTTAGCTATAACTACTTCATATAGGCCAGAGTTTTCGCTGCCACTGATTCAGGCGTGAAGCCGAATTTTTCGGCAAGCACCTTATACGGCGCAGACGCTCCGAAGCGGTCCATGCCGATAATCAAGCCTTCGTCGCCTGCATATTTGTCCCATCCGAATGGTATTCCGGCCTCGACAACTATCCGCTTGCTGATGGACGGCGGGATCACGCTGTCCTGATAGGCTTTGTCCTGAGCCTTGAATATCTCCATGGACGGCATAGACACCACTCGCGCCTTGATACCCTTTTCAGCAATTATATCAGCCGCTCCAAGAGCTGTCCCTACTTCCGAACCGGTAGCGATCAGCACAACATCGATCTTATCGGCATCGCGCACAACATATGCGCCTTTGGCAAGCTGCTTGGCCTTTGCAGGGTCGTCGTTTACCGGGCTGAGGTTCTGTCTGGTGAGAGCGAGCACTGTCGGGCCGTCCCTGTGCTCCAGCGCCCATGTCCATGCCATCGCAGTCTCGGCTGTGTCGGCAGGCCGGATCACTGTGACGTTCGGGATCATTCTCATGGAAGCTATCTGCTCGATAGGCTCATGAGTCGGGCCGTCCTCACCGACAAAGATGCTGTCGTGAGTAAATACATAGACCACCTGCTGCTTCATAAGGGCGGCCAGGCGGATTGTCGGGCGCATATAGTCACAGAAAACCAGGAATGTTCCGCCGTAGGGGATTACGCCGCCGTATACGGCCATTCCGTTCATCGCCGAACCCATAGCGTGCTCACGGACACCGAAGTGAATGTTTTTGCCGAGCGGGTTCTCTTTTGAAAAGTCTCCGCCGCCTTTGACATCCGTCTTGTTGCTTGGGCAGAGGTCAGCCGATCCGCCCCAAAGTGATGGGACCAGCTTGGCGAGTTCCTGAATCGCTGAACCGGATGAAGCGCGGGTTGCGGTAGGCTTTACACAGTCGAGCTTACCCAGAAGCTGGTCAGCAAGGTCAGCGGGAACTTCTTTGCTCATCATCTTATTCCAGAGGTCGGCAAGTTCCGGGAATTCCTGTTTATATTTCTTGAACATCTCCTGCCATGCGTCATAATCGGGTAAAAGCTCCTTGGCGCGAGCGGCGAAGAGTTCTTTTACTTCATCGGGGATATAAAACGGCTTGTCTGTGGGCCATCCGGCGCATTCCTTGGCAGCTTTTGCCTCATCGGGTCCGAGAGGTTCACCGTGAGCGCATGCTTTTCCACACTTGTTGGGAGCGCCGTTGCCGATCTTGGTTCGAGCAATAATCAGGCTCGGTTTATCGGTTACTGCCTTAGCCTTGGCAAGAGCTTCGGATGCGGCGCACCTGTCGTGACCGTCAATCATCTGCACATGCCAGCCGTAGGACTCAAAGCGCATCTTTACATCATCCGAATATGTCAGGCAGGTAGAGCCTTCTATACAGATCTGGTTGTCATCATATATCGCTATGATATTTCCCAGGCCGAGATGTCCAGCCAGACTGCACGTTTCGTGGCTGAGGCCTTCCATCATGTCGCCGTCACCAAGGATCACATAAATCCAATGGTTGATCACGTCATAGCCGGGCTTGTTGAATATTGCCGACAATCGGCTTGCTGCCATGCCCATACCAACGGCATTGGCAATTCCCTGGCCAAGCGGGCCGGTTGTAGTTTCGATTCCTCTGTCAAGATCGAACTCAGGGTGGCCTGGTGTGGCGCTGCCCCACTGTCTAAACTGCTGCAGCTCTTCGTAAGGTATATTAAAACCGGCAAGATGAAGCAGCGAATACAGCAGCATAGAGCCATGGCCGCCGGAAAGGACAAACCTGTCTCTGTTCGGCCATTTTGGGTCCTTTGGGTTGTAGCGCAGAAACTTTGTCCATAGCACATAGGCATAGTCTGCCGCGCCCATTGGCAGACCTGGATGGCCGCTCTTAGCCTTTTCGATGCCGTCGACCGCCAGGAACTTAATTGTGTTTACGGCGAGGTCGTCGAGCCTCGCGTCTATAATCGCTTGCGACATTAATTCACTCCAGAGTATGTTTTTGTCTAAACCTCATATATTGTAGCGCGTATTGGCCGAAGTGTCGATGGAGGCGCTAAGCGAAAAGTGCTATAATAATTTTGGAAAAATGGAGCAGCATACACTCAAAGTTCTTGAGTTCGAAAAAATAATAACGAAACTGCAGAGCCAGGCGGCCTGCGCCCTGGGGCGGGAGGTCGCCAGCCTTTCGTACCCGACCACTCATCTGGATATTGCCAGGCGCAAGCAGCAGGAGACGAGTGAAGCCCGCGCAATACTTCAATACGAGGGCAATATACCATTCGGCGGGATCGAAGATGTGCGGAACTATGTCGAGCGAGCGTCTGTCGAAGCGCTGTTGCAGCCTTCAGACCTGCTCGCGATTCTCAACACTCTGCAGGGCACCAAGCGCCTCGGCACATTTCTGCGCAGACAGGGTGAGAAATACCCTATCATGGGCGGGCTCGGCAGTGAGATCGAGTTCTTCGTGCCGATTGAGAACGCTATCTCCGGCTCAATTGCGCAGAGCGGGGATGTGCTCGACTCCGCGAGCGCCTCTCTTGGTCGTGTACGCTCAGAGCTTCGGACGGTCCAGTCACGCCTTACTGAGAAGATGAACTCATATCTCCAGGGCAGCGCTTATAAGACAATTATTCAAGAGCCGGTCATAACAATCCGCAGTGACCGCTATTGCATCCCGATCAAATCCGACCACAGGGGCCAGTTCCCAGGAATAGTGCACGATGCCAGCGCATCCGGCGCTACACTCTTCATAGAACCGGCGGCTGTAGTCGAACTCGGAAACAAACGCAAGCAGCTTGTCGTGAAAGAGCGCGAAGAGGTCGAAAAAGTACTTGCAGGGCTTACATCTCGTGTTGGCGAGTATGGCAGTCGAATTCTAGCCACGCTAAATGTAGTCGGCCTGATCGACGCCATCGCAGCCCGAGCTAAACTCAGTATCGAACAGCGCGCGACTTCACCATTTTTGAATGACACCGGCATGATCGATCTGATGTCGGCGCGCCACCCCCTGCTTGAGGGCGAGGTTGTCCCTATTGATATGAGCCTGGGCAAAGATTTCAATGCGCTGCTCATTACCGGCCCCAACACGGGCGGTAAGACGGTTGCTTTGAAGACTGTCGGCCTGCTTACCCTTATGGCTGCCAGCGGAATGCATGTTCCGGCTGAACCGGGCACAGAGCTTGCGATCTTTGAAAATGTTTACGCAGATATTGGTGACGAGCAGAGCATCGAGCAGTCCTTGTCGACCTTTTCTTCGCACATGAACAATATCGTGCGCATCACAGGCGGATCCAATAGAAATACGCTGGTGCTGATGGACGAAGTAGGTGCGGGGACTGACCCAGCCGAAGGTGCGGCGCTTGCAAAGTCTATTGTCGATTATCTGCTTAACAAAGGCTCGCGTGTTATAGCGACGACTCACTACGGCGAGCTTAAGGAATATGCGTATCTGCGCGATGGTGTTGAAAACGCATGTGTCGAGTTCGACCCTGAAAGTCTGCGGCCCACATACAGGCTGATGATAGGTATTCCTGGCAGCAGCAATGCGTTTGCTATTGCCGGGCGTCTTGGCCTGGATAAGTTGATAATAGATGCCGCAAAAGAGAGCATCGGCAATCAAGAGCAGGCATCAGAAGAGCTTATCCGCCAGATTGAGGAGAGCCACAAGGCGGCAGCAGAGCAGAGAAAAGCCGCGGAGCGCCATGCCCGTGATGCCGAACTTCTGCGTCAGCGCTATGAGCAGCAGCTCGGCGGAATAGAGAGCATAAAGAGCCGCGTCGAGACCAAGACCAAGCAGCGCGCCGAAAGCATTATCGAAGCCTATTCCAGAAAACTCGAAAACACTCTCGAACAGCTCGCAGCGCAAAAGGCGGATACAAAACGCGCCCAGGATCTCAAGAAGAAAGCCGAGAAACTTATAGACCAGCTCGATGAGCAGACAGTCAAACGCGTAGAAGTTGCCGAGCAAAAAGAAGAGAAACTGGATAATGGCACGGCTCTATCGCCCGGGACCCGCGTAGGAATAGCCGGAGTAAACCAGGACGGTGAGATAGTGGAGCCGCCGGAAGCCGGTAAGGTCGTAGTTATGATCGGCGCTATGCGGGTAAGTGTCCCGCTATCGTCACTGCGCAAGCCGCGCTCGCAGTCCGTGCAAGAGATTCGTCCGCAGAGATCACAGGAAAGTATCAGTCTGCAAAAGGCACGGGATTTTCATTCCGAGATTCATCTGCGGGGCATGCGTGTCGAGCCTGCTCTGATCGAGCTGGACAAATATATTGACGATGCGCTGGCGGCGGGAGCGATGTCCGTTCGCATAGTGCACGGCAAAGGGACCGGCCAGATGCGCCAGGCCGTCTGGGAGTATCTGCGGACTCATAAGGGAGTGGGCTCATACCGTCTCGGCGAGCAGGAAGAGGGCGGTTCCGGGGTCACGATTGCAGAGATGAAAAGGTAGTTTATTATTATGAAACACAAATTCGTTCTGGCGATATTGATTCTGTTGTATGTTATCGCTAGTCCGACCGCCTGTCTGGCAGCAGGCAGCGCGAGCGCATCGCCCGATCATGTCACACTGACCTGGGCAGACAACCCGGCAACCACGATGACAGTCACATGGCGGACCGATAATACTACAGCAACAGGCTCAGTTGAGTATCAGAAATATCAAAAGTCAGCAGCGTTTACTGCCAATGCCAAGTATGCAACCTCTCACTCAGCGGACTTCACTACCGACCTTCAGGCGACCCATCTCTTTACAGCCACACTTAAAGGTCTCGAACCCAACACCAAGTATCTGTATCGAGTCGGAAATCAAGGCCATTGGAGCGCCAACCATTCATTTACAACCGCTAACCCGAGTTCCAAGAGTTTCAAATTTCTTGTCTTTGGTGACAGCCAGAGTGTTGCCGACGGCAATTTTCCGTATGGAGTCTGGAGCAAGACTCTGCACAATGCCTATAGCGCAAATCCTGACGCCAGGTTCTTTGTAAATATGGGAGACCTCGTCGACACGGGTCAGAGCGGTGCGCACTGGAATGCATGGTTTAGCGCTGCAGCCGGGGTTATCGACACAATCCCGATAATGCCTGTGGTAGGCAACCATGAAACGCGCGGTTCTTTGGATACGAGAAGACCTGCATACTGGAAAGCCCAGTTTTATCTGCCGCAAAATGGCCCGTCGGACCTGAAAGACCAGGCTTATTCGTACGATTATGGCCCCGTCCATTTTGTGGTTCTCGATAGCCAGCAGAGTGAAGAAAAGCAGTATGGCGACATACTTACTCCGCAGAAGAAATGGCTTGCCGCCGACCTTGCCGCATCCAAATCGCCCTGGAAGATTGTCTTCCTGCACAAAAGCGCTTACTCGCTTATGGTCGGCCGAGAGAACAAAGACATTCGGAATGCATTTTGTCCTGTATATGACCGATATCATGTCGATGTCGTATTCAACGGACACGATCATTCAGTAGGGCGCACATTTCCGATTAAGAATGAGGCCTATATGTCAAAGCCGTCGCAGGGGACTATATATTACAGCGCCGGGCGCAGCGGCACTAAATATTACAATCAAGTATGTAAAAGAGACTGGAGCAAGTTCTTTTATAATCCGACGGATCAGCCGGACTATCTGGTCGTAGAAGTGGCCGGCGCTAAGCTCACAATCACAGCGTTAAAGACTGACGGCGCCATAATAGATGAGTTTTTTATCGATAAAAAGAAAGATATCAATTCGGATACTTCGCATAGTTTGGGGAAGAGGTAAAATGCCAGTTTCCCGGGAAGACATACGAGGATTATTAACAGCGGCGCGAGAAGCTCGTGAGAACGCATATGCGCCGTATTCTGGTTTCAAAGTCGGCGCTGCCGTCTTGTGCGATTCGGGCAAAGTATATGCGGGCTGCAATGTCGAGAATGCGTCATACGGTCTGACTGTCTGTGCGGAGCGCATCGCCATCCTGAAAGCTGTGTCAGAAGGCGAGAGACATATAAAAGCGGTCGCGATAGTGACGGACGGCCCTGAGATTGCGCGCCCATGCGGAGCGTGCTTGCAGGTGATCGCCGAGTTTAGTGATGAGAATGATCCTGTTGTCATTGCATCGGGTAATGTGAGATTGGATTATGATATCTTCGATCTGGCGGATTACCTGCCCAGGCCGTTTCATCTAAATAAATGTGAGGATTGAAAGTCGATCGTCGGGGATTTGAATCCCAGACGCCTGTTACCGGAACTTTAGTCCCTTAGTCAATGTAGAAAGATGCAGGACTAAGAGGGGATGTATATCCCCCATACATAGGTCCAGGATTCAAATCCTGGACCATCAAAAAAACAGCTGACTGAGCGGTTACGAGTCAGGACTCTTAGCTCTCCACTCTCCACTCTCAGCTATCTTGGGAGAGTATTGTGAGAAAGGCAATTCAGTTCGGAGCCGGCAATATCGGGCGAGGTTTTGCAGGGCAATTATTCAGCGAGTCCGGCTTCGAGGTAGTGTTCGTAGATGTCGTGAAGGACTTGGTCGATCTTATAAATGAGCGCAGGTCATACCCGATCAGAATGGCATGTGATCAGCCGTGGACAGTAACTATCAACAATGTCCGGGCAGTGAGCGGGCTGGATATCCCTGCAGTGGCAGAAGAGATAAAGACAGCCGACCTTATGTGCACTGCAGTAGGTGTAAATGTCCTACCTAAGATTGCCCCGACTATAGCAGCCGGCGTTAAGGCGCGGGCCGAAGCGGGTATCGATAAACCGATCAACATAATCATCTGCGAAAACCTGCAGAATATGGGTCCGTTCCTTAAGGGTGAGGTCAAAAAGGCTCTGCCCGAGGAGTATCATGCCTATCTTGAGGATAAGATAGGCTTTGTTGAGAGCGTGGTCGGGCGGATGGTTCCGGTTATGAGCGCAGAGCAGAAGAGTGAAGATCCGCTGCTGGTCATAGTCGAGCCTTATAAGCATCTGCCAATATCCAAAGCAGCCATCAAGGGCGAGTGGTTTGATATAGCGAACATAGAGCCTGCGGACAATTTCCAGAGTTTTGTGGACCGCAAGCTTTATGCGCATAACGCCGGTCATGCGACAGCCGCCTACCTGGGCTATCTCAAGGGCCATAAATTTGTTTGGGAAGCTATGGGAGATGAGCAGATAGCCAAAGAGGTCAGAGCCGCTATGGAAGAGACGGGCAGAGCGCTGGTAAAGAAACACAATCTCGACCCAAAGGCTCACCAGGCACATGTAGACGATCTGCTCAGCCGGTTCGCCAATGCAGCGCTGGGCGACCAGGTCGCAAGGGTAGGGGGCGATCCTATGCGTAAACTCGGTCCAAATGACCGTCTTGTGGGCGGCGCGAAACTTGTTGAGGAGTGCGGCATGTTCCCTGAGCATATGTGCAGAGCGATCGCTGCAGCGCTTCATTTCGACTTGCCGACCGACCCTACAGCCCCAAAGGTTCAGCAAATCGTTAAAGAACGTGGTGTGGCAGGAGCGCTCAGCGAGATCAGCAAACTGTCGGAAGACTCACAGATAACCAATGAGGTCGTAAGGCAATACGACCTGGTGCATAAGCAATAAACGCCATTGAACGCGGTTTAATGGTGTGAAGTAAAGAAAGAGGAAAGTAATATGTCGTACATGTTCGATGAAGTCCATGCCCAGCCCGGTATCGTAAACAAGCTTGCGAAAGAAGAGCTGGAAGCGGCTGCCAAATTGGCTGCCGAAATCAAGGCAAAGGACGTAGACAAGATTTTGATTGCCGCCCGCGGCACATCGGATCACGCAGCGATCTACGGCAAGTATCTGTTCGAGATCAATAATGGTCTGACTACAGCGCTTGCAGATTGCTCGTCGTTTACTCTCTATCACGCCAAGATGAAGCTAGACAAGGCGCTTGTCATCGGTATTTCGCAGTCCGGTGAAGCTACCGATGTCGCCGAATACCTAGAAGATTCAAAAAAAATGGGTGCGATCACTCTCACGATCACTAACGAGCCCGGCTCCAAGTTGACCAAGGTTGCTGATCATACTCTGCTTTGCCATGCCGGCAAGGAATTGGCGGTTGCAGCAACAAAAACTTATACTTCCACACTGGCAGTGCTCTATCTGTTGAGTGCATCACTCCGCGATGATAAATCAGAAGTTGAAAAGCTATCTGCTGCTGCGTCTGCAATGCAGGCTGCATTTGAAACTGAAGAGCAGATTAAGGACCATGCCGAGCGTTTTAGATATATGGGAAACGGCTATGTGATTTCTCGTGGCCTCAACTACTGTAATGCAAAGGAAATGTCTCTGAAGCTGGCTGAGACCTGCTATGTAGGTATGCTCGGCTATTCATCTGCTGATTTCCAGCATGGCCCGATTGCTGCAGTCCAGGAAGACCAACCGTGCTTCCTGATTGCGCCTCCAGGCAAGGCCTTCGAAAACATGAAAGAGATTGCTCAGAAGTTGAAAGAGCGACATGCGGAGACCATTATAATCAGCAGTGAAGATGAAATCTTGGAGCTGGCCACAAGGCCGATCAAGATGCCTTTTACCGTCGATGAAGAACTCAGCCCGCTGGCATATATCATACCGGGACAGTTGATTGC
Source organism: Armatimonadota bacterium (assembly GCA_039679645.1). Lineage (NCBI taxonomy): Bacteria > Bacillati > Armatimonadota > Armatimonadota bacterium. The sequence goes on along the minus strand of JBDKUO010000025.1, from coordinate 49,331 downwards.
ATACTATCTTGCAAACGCAAAGGGTTACGACCCGGACCGACCGAGAGGACTGAGCAAAGTAACGCTTACCATGTAAAAAGCAATAAACATAAGAAGCACCAGCCTGTGCTACACATCCTGCCCTGTTTCAGATCCCGCATATTCTGGGAAAAAAGCAGTTAATGCAGGGTGGGAGGTTGTTGTAATGGCGACTATTGCAGTTGTTTTGTTGAGCGGGCTGGTGCTTCTTACGGGCATTTCTATATACAGCGCATTGATGCTGTCCAAGCGCACTGATGAGATAGTAACAAACAAGGATGATGAGGATGAGTCGCCATCGCCCCTAATTGTCCACTTTCCGGATTCTGTAATGCGTACTGGTGACCTTGGCTAGCTACTTCTTTCGCCTTCCACGACCTTCTTTGATAATCATTACGGCGCTGATAAGTGCGCAAGCGTACGCCAGCCAGTCTCCTGAGCGTGTGTATGGGGTGAGATCAGTCAGCGGCTCGATCTTGCCGGATACGATTCCCCGCTTGAATATGCCGAGGTCGGTTCGCACTCGCCCGTATGGGTCGATTATAGCCGAGATGCCGGTTGCAGCTCCCCGCACGACATAGCGCCTGTTTTCGACAGCTCTCAACTGTGACATCATCAGGTGTCCCTGCGCAGCCGAAGTGCGCTCAAACCAGGCGTCATTGGTTATCACAAACAGGGCATGCGCGCCGTTTTTCGTTTCGTTGCGCGATATATCGGCAAACAAAGACTCAAAGCAGATGCTGACACCGATCCTGCCGATACTTGTTTCTACCAGATGGTGAGATCTTCCAGGCAATACATCCTGATCGCGAATGCCGTAGTATTTCAAAAACGGCAGGTAATTCCTCAAGGGCACAAACTCGCCAAACGGCACCAGACGCACCTTGTGGTATGTCCCCATATTCTCTCCATCTGGGCCATAGCACATAGCGCTGTTATAGTTCAGCGGATTGTGCGGATCGGACGATGGAGTGTAGCAGCCTATGATATAAGTCGCCTTGCTTTTATATGCGAGGCCGGAGAGGATACTTCCCCAGGCGGAGTCGGTTATTGTTGTAGGAAGAGTAGTCTCGGGCCACACTATAATTTTTGCGCCCTTATCGACTGCATCACTGCTCATTGTGGAGTATGTGACGTATGTGTCGGCGAGATAGTCCATATCAGGCACCACATCCTGATCGACATCGCCCTGGATTATCGCGACTTTTGTGTCCGGATGCATGCGGGGCGCCATCCGTATTATGGCGGTTCCGGCGCTCCATGCCGTCAGCAGTGAAATAAGTGCAATTGCTGCTGCGCATACTCGTCTTTTAGATTTGGATAATATACTTTCCGCCAGTGACAGGCTTACAAGGCAGACGAGAAAGTCTATAACCCAGGGCCCGGCCAGTGAGGCAAGCTGCAGTATGGGAAGATTAGCGGCCTGTGTGTGTGCGAAGCTTCCCCAATTGAATGCGTATGGGCCCAGTGAGCGCAGCCACTGCAGAGTTGTCCATACGGCTGGCACTACAATGTATCCTATTGGTCCTATTCTTCGAGGCGCGAATTTGGTTACGGCAGCAGCAAATGCAGCAAAAATCGCTGCTTCTATTATAGCGACCAAAATCCACGGCAGATATCCGAATATTGATATCCAGTATAGTATCGCGCCGAAGTAAATCAGTCCCGTAATAAGGCCGCAGAAAGCAGCCTGACGCATTCTTTTATTGTTGATCGCTATAAGCAGAGGCGCAAGTCCTATCCATGCCAGGGGCCATATTCCCGGCCTGGGCATGGACAGCGCCAAAATCAGTCCCGATATGATTGCTAATAAGAGATTACGTTTTTGCATTCTTTGCGTTATAATGGCTCCATAAGCTCATGAGTAGACTTCGTATCGCATCATTAATAATAAGCATTACTATTATATTATATACGCTGACAGGCTGTGCAAAGTATCCCACCACGGCTGTGACAACCGGCAGGCAGCTCATAATAACCCTGAAAGTCCGTGGAAGCATATCTACCACAGATTCTGTATATCCTGGACTGGTGCACCACTATTTCGTTGCAATCGATAATGACAACGACTCCACCACAGGGCCTCTGGGGGCATTTTATTCGCCTTACGGCGGCACGGGTTGGGTTACCTCGTCAGACGCCGCACACAGCGTCGGTATGACCTCATTCATCGAATATGACGCCGACAATCCTGATGGTTATATATACGGCGTGCTTTCCGGCAGTTATTTTTTGAACCGCACTTCTCCGCAGCCTCTCATCAGCCATGATCTTCAGGACGGCGGTTCCACGATCAGGCTTGTAATCGACTTCAGCCAGATTGGGACGACTGCCATTCCAGCGGACAAGATCACACAGCTCGATATTAACTTTATCACAGCCAATGCGCTTCCCACAAATGCCGGGCAGGTGATTAATGGCCGTGAGATCGATGGCCTTGGTTCCGCCGGGCAGGATTATATCACAATTTCCACCACAACGGACCAGACATATTCGGGTGATGATACCGACTCATCGAATCTCGTTCCATCAGACGCCGATCTTGACATCGAGTCCTGGCGGATAGAAGTGCAGACAGTCTCATCGCGATAGACTTTTGGTTGACTGTCCCCTCACGTTTTAGATATAATGCTACGGTCGATGGAACGGGAGCATTGCGGCGGTAATATGAGCAAGAATGATCTCAAAGAGGCTTATGTTGAAAGCCTCTTTTCGTCTATTGCGTCCAAGTATGATCTGCTCAACAGCGTATTGAGCCTGACCAGGCACAGGGCGTGGCGGCGGTTTGCAGTATCGAAGTCCGGGATAGAGCAGGGCGGTCATGCGCTGGATGTATGCTGCGGGACAGGAGACTTTGCGTTCGAGCTTGCACGAGAAGTGGGCCATAATGGCAGTGTTATCGGAGTGGACTTTTCAGTCCCAATGCTTGAGATCGCAAAGAAAAAGGCACAGCGTATCGGGCTTACGAATGTGGATTTCTTCGCGGCAAATGCATGCGCGCTGCCTTTTGCAGACAATTCGTTTGACTGCGCGACAGTGGGCTTCGGCCTGCGCAACGTTGCGGATCTATCAAAGGCGCTTGACGAGATGACACGGGTGGTGAAACCCGGGGGCAGAGTGGTTAACCTGGAGATCAGCCGCGTTCGTTCGCCTCTGCTGCGGCCATTATGGAAGCTTTATTTCTATTATTTGACGCCGCGCACTGCATCGTTGTTTCGCGCGAAGCGAAGCGCTTATGAGTATTTGCCGGAGTCCGTGCGAGGGTTTATCTCACGCGAGGAACTGGCGAAGCGCATGGAGTCGAGCGGGCTGCGAGATGTGAGGTTTTATGACCTCATGTTCGGCGCCGTGTGTGTGCATGTCGGCAAAATGCCATAAACAGGTGCAAAAGATAACGCTTCACATTTAGTCATTCCGAACGAATGTGAGGAATTTGCTTTGAACCTGACGCTGTAAAATACAGGTTTTTCGCTGTACTTGAAATGGCGAGTTTGTAATTACTCCCATGATAAAAGTACGGCTGCAAGATTTTTGGAGTTGCTGATGAACGCTCGTGTTCTTAGTTCGAGAAGCGAAGATATATGCTGCCCTTGGGCTGTGCCAATTGCTACTGAGATGGACCAGGTCGAACGGATAATAGAATCCGCGATAAGGTCCGAAGTCTCAGTGGCATTTGACCTTTCCATGCATCTTTATTCGGCGGGCGGCAAACGAATTCGGCCCACGCTTGTATTGCTCAGCGCATTGGCCTGCAATGCAAATGCGGATATGGACAGGGCCGGCAGTCTAGCCGCCGCCACAGAGCTTGTCCATATGGCCTCGCTCGTGCATGATGATGTTGTAGATGAGACGCATGAGCGTAGAGGTGAAAGCACTGCAAACAGCGTCTGGGGCAACAAGATGAGCGTGCTGGGCGGTGACTTCATGCTCTCGAAGGCATTCTCTCTGCTTGGTGCAAATGGCGACATAGAGATATTGCAAGCGCTTTCTGGGATGGCTGTTGGCATGGCGGAAAGCGAAATGCTCCAGGCTCAGAGTGAAGGCAGCATTGAGGCGTGGCAGGAAAACTATGACAGGATAATCCATGGCAAGACCGCCTCTTTTATGCGCGCATGCTGCGAGTGCGGCGCGATGCTGGGAGGGGCGGATGTCGAGGCGCGGCAGGCGCTTGCCGAATATGGCCTGCTGCTCGGTCAGGCTTTTCAGATCACGGATGATGTTCTGGATATCGTTGGCGACCCTGCGCAGACAGGCAAGGATGTGGGGTCGGACATCATCAACGGCAAGTTCACGCTTCCGGTGCTGCTTGCTATAAAGAAGCCTGCGTTCGGACCAGTTAAGCCGCTTCTGCTGGAAAAGCCCGCAGTATATGAAAACGCGGCATTTATCGCGCGTCGGATTATAGAGTGCGGGGCAGTAGACGAAGCGCTTCAATCGGCACGCCGGCTCGCATCCGACGCCTGCACTCGACTCAAAAAGCTGCCTGTATCCGATTACACCTTGGCGCTGGAATCGCTGGCTGAGTTCGTTATCAGCCGTAGAGTATAAACCTCAAATCCCTATGTGTGCTATAATGTAAGTGCATTGTTACGTTGGTTTGGCACTGGCCTGGTTGTTCGCGAAAAAATCGGTCCCACTGGTTCACTCGTTTCAAGCCTCGAATACAATAGTATAACAACCGACCAGGAGTATATTGATTGAACTATCAGGACAAAATCTGCGTCTGCCGCGATTGCGGGCAGGAGTTCACGTTCAGCGTGAAGGAGCAGAAAGAATTCGCCAGACTGGGTTTTAACCCGCCGACCAGATGCGTGGACTGTCACGAGCGGCGCAGCGCCAGGCGCAGGCACAGCCGTGGAGGCGATTGCACAACACATGTAGTACAGTGCTCAATCTGTGGAAAAGATGCCATTCTTCCTTTCAAGCCGTCAGATGATAAACCCGCATATTGTGCCGACTGCTTCAAGAAGCAACTCGCCGCTAAAGAAAAGCCCATACGCAGAAAATTCGTGCTGCGCAAGTCGGATAAACCGGCTCAGGAGACCGCATCGGCTGCAACTGAGTCGACTTTCGGCAGCTTCAAATTCGATGCACGTCTTGAACGCGCGATTCGTGATGCAGGATATGAGACTCCCACGCCTGTGCAGGCGGAGGCTATCCCTATTTGTCTGGCCGGACGTGATCTCATAGGCACTGCTCAGACCGGCACAGGCAAGACAGCCGCGTTTGTGCTGCCTATCCTCCAGCATTTGCTCGATAACCCGGTGAACACCGCGCGCACAAGAGCCATTGTGTTGACGCCTACCCGAGAGCTTGCCGAGCAGATCAACGAATCGTTCAAGCAACTGGGCAAGTATGCTAAGATCAAGAGCGCAACCGTTTATGGAGGGGTCAGCATGATTCCTCAGGAACGTGCGCTTCGAGGTGGAGCCACTGTGATAATCGCATGCCCGGGCAGGCTGCTCGATCATATGGAACGCGGCAACACCGACTTCTCGAATGTTGAAAAATTGGTAATCGACGAGGCGGACAGGATGCTGGACATGGGCTTTCTTCCATCCATCAAGCGTATTATTAAGCGTCTGCCGCGCAATCGCCAGAACATGCTCTTCTCTGCTACATTTGCGCCCGAGCTTACAAAGCTCGCGGCGGATACTCTTAATGATCCAAAGCGTGTGAAAGTGGATATCTGTGCTCCCGCGAAAACCGTTGCGCACGCTCTATACCCTTGTCCTCAGCATTTGAAGACTTCTCTGGTCCTTAAGATTCTCGATGAGGCCGATACGAACTCAGTGCTGATCTTCACTCGCACAAAGCACCGGGCAAATCGGGTGGCTGAACAGATCGTGAAGGCGGGTTATGGCGCATCCGCGCTGCACTCAAACAAGTCTCAGAACCAGAGACAGGCTGCTCTGGACGATTTTCGTCTGGGCCGCTGCCAGATATTGGTTGCGACCGATATTGCGGCGCGCGGGCTGGATGTGGACAGCATATCGCATGTAATCAACTACGATATCCCGGATACGGCTGACACATACATTCATCGGATCGGGCGAACGGGCAGGGCAGAGCGTGAGGGCGATGCGATCACTCTGATAACAAAAGAAGACGCAGGTATCGTCTGGGATATAGAGAAAGCTCTCGGCGGGCCTATAGAGCGTAGAAAACTCGATGATTTCGACTACTCGGCGCGCCCTACAACACTAACCGAGTTCAAGCGCGGTCCTATTCAACAGGGCAGGCCAAGATCAACCAAACGGAATGGAATGGTTTCGGTTCACGCAAGGCATTAGTTAGATGTGATGAAGTCTCTTCTTCAGCGCATCCAGCGCTTCCTTTGCTTTCAAGTAGTCTGGGTCAATTTCCAGCGCGCGTTCGTATTCAAACTCAGCTTCGGACTGTATACCGCTCGCTTCGTAGGCCTGAGCGATATTATAGTGAATACTCGCGACGCCGGGGGCTATCTGCTCGGCTGTCTTGAACGCTCCAATTGCCGCGTTGTAGCGCTCCTGTGCCGAATATGCCGCTCCAAGATAGGTAAAAGCCTTGTAGTTTTCGTGATCCATGTGGGCTGCGGCTTCAAGCTGCTCAATAGCGGTCTCGATATTACCCGCCTTGAATGCTTCGACTCCGAGCTTGTAGTGTTCCATTGCTTCCGCCATTTTGGGTCACCAATGGTGAGTAGTGATGGCTGTATGCCATCCGGTTTCAGTATATCCGAGGCCAACAGCAGTGTCAATGGCATGAGAGAAGGCATGAGAGAAGACTTGACGAAAAGGGGTCTATATGAGTATACTTGTGAGGAGTGATCGGGAGGATTCAATTACAATGGATAAGTTGCAACTCGAAGCGAATTACCGCTCGGATACGAGCAAAGGCCGCACTAAAGAGCTCAGGCGCACAGGCTTTGTGACCGCGAACGTCTTTGGCCACGGTTCGGAATCTGTAGCAGTTGAAGTAAATCTCCAGGATTTGCTGGACCAGATAAAAAAAACCGATACGGGTGTCAAGTCTCTTATTGATCTCAAGATCAATGGAGCGCCCAAAAAGTCGGACGGCACCGTTATTATCAAGAATTTTATCAAGGACCCGCTTACACGTAAGCTGTTGGATGTTCAATTCCAGCGGGTCTCGATGAAAGAAAAGATACATGTCGGGGTTCCGATCGAACTGATCGGTGAGGCGCCGGGAATAAAAAGCGGCGGCACACTTGAGCAGATGCTCGACGAACTGCCGGTAAGCTGTTTACCGGGCGATATTCCTTCTAAAATCGATGTGGATGTAAGTGGGCTTGAATTGGGTTGCCATATCCGAGTTGACCAACTTCCTATTGCCGAAGGTGTCGATGTGCTTGCCGATCCTGAAACACTGGTCGTTAATTGCAGGGCTCCTCACGCGGCTGAACTGGAAGAGGCAGAAGCGGTTGAAGAGGAAGCGCCGGGCGCTGAGACCACCGCTGAAGGCGAAGCTTAGTAATAAAATCAATGAGAATGTATGGGAAGCCGCTTGGCTTCCCATATTTTAATTATGCTGCCATATCGAGGTCTGAGGTCCACTCCTCGGTGTTTTTTTTCTCCATTGCGCTCGCGATTGCAGGCGCGGCTGCGCCAGCGATTATGGTCAGCAGTCGAAGCCGCTGTCGAGTCAATTGTTTGCTGTCTTCGAAATACAGGTTCACGACTCCTATCGGTTTATCGCGAGTGACAAGCGGCAGAGAGACCGCGCATCCGTCATCAGCAGCGACCATTCTCCAAGGTATGAACTCCACATCCACGAAGACATCATTGACGACTTGCACTTCCTGGCTGAGGAATGCCTTTGCAGTGTGGCCGGTATGAAATCCCGGCCAGCGATTGGCTGAAATGACCGGATACTTCTTGCCGATTGTGCCGGGGCAATCGGCCGGACCACGAATCGCGAACAACTCCAAGTTTTCACCTGCCTCGTCCGCAAGATAGACAGCAGCTACTTTAACCCCGAGCTGTTCCTGATGCGTTCGCGCATAAAGATCAAGCAAATCGTGCAGGGTTCCCGTGCCGACGACCGACCAGGACACCTGATGCAGAGCGTCGAGTTCTTGCAGCCGATCCTGACCTTCGCGCTGCATGATGGCATTTTCAATGCAAAATCCGCTCATTAGAACGAACCATGATAGTGATTGAAGGGCTGAGCTTATTGTCCACCAATCATCAAATTGGACTTCGGAGGCCAGCCGAAAGACAAGGCTGACAAGCAGTGGAACAAATGAGAAACACAGCATCCCGGCCATGCGATCGTTATGTGTATTAGTGCGGCGGCGGAAACCGACAAGCGCAATTAAATAGAGCATGACGGCAGCCAGTTTTGCAAATATACCTGCTGTCATAAAAGGCAGAGATTGGTTCGCCGCGGTTGCAAGATAGGCGCTCAGGGATCCATCTATCACATATGGCAGTGCAATCAGCGGGCATAGTAATACGAGCAGGCATGCTATCAGAGATTGAACAAATGCGGCTCGGCGCGAACTTGCTTTGCAGGTGGTATTGGCGTATGCCGAAGAAGCGAATAGTATACCGGATATCGTCCAGGCTGCCGATGACACCCATCCGGCCGATGATGATCCTGGCGTGCGCATGTTTACAACAAGTTGTAGCCCAAGCCCTCCGCCGATAACGGTAAAGGCGGTTGCAAGGACCAGGTGTCGAAGCTCACAAGTGAGAACGAACCTGGCAAACAGATATGTGGCGCCGCCAAATCCCGCGCATGCACCCGCGAAAAGCATCAGAGTTGATATGCTCCTAAGAGCATCAAAACAGCGCTCAGGCAGCATCATTTTGGCCGCAATAGATACTACTACGGTCATCAGTATCCCCGCTATAAGACGGCGATACGTGACCCTGCGTTCATGCAGGGATTCAATGTTTGGATTGGCGCTCCTTTTGCCTTCGGTTACTACCAACTTACTCACCTTCGGGTGAGACTCGATTACACCGCTCCGACGTAGAGCGGCAGTCTGCATTGCTGCTCTAACTTGTATTTTTGGCATTTTTGCGGTGCAGCTTAATGTTTGAAAGGCAAAAAGGTGCTATTTTTCGTGACAAATTGTTTTTTGCGAACATTGCAATCGAGTTTGACTATATGCCTGAGTTCTGGAATCATTGTATTGGCTCATTTATTTTTCCGGAGGGTAAGCTGTTGAGAATCCTTCTCTTGCATCCGCCTGCGCTAAGTGAGATTGCGGGCTATACGAGCGAAAGCCTTGGCATAGGCTATATGGCCGCTGTGCTCAGGCGTGAAGGACATGAGGTTGAAGTGCTCGATGCGCAGCTTCAGCGTTTGAGTGTAAAGAGCATAATCCGCGAGGTTCTTGCGCGGGATTTCGATTGCCTGGGAATCACCGCAATGCATAAACACAGAGTTTCGCTGACGGCTGTCGCCCGCGCGGTTCGGGCACACAAAAAGAATGCGACTGTTGTCGCCGGAGGTTATCTGCCGACTTTAGCCGCCGAGCAACTACTCCAAATATGTCCTGAAATAAGCGTCCTGGCTAGAGGAGAAGGAGAAAACGTTGCTCCGGAGCTGTTCGGGCGGATTGCGCGCGGGCAGGACTGGCGCGATGTCCCAGGCATTGCGTATCTTCAAGACGGTATTCCGGTTCTCAACCCGATGCCACCTCTGATTAAGGACCTCGATTCGATCCCGTTTCCCGCGCGCGACGCTCTCAGTCAATCACCCGAGTTTGATATGGCAGCCATAAGCAGCAGCAGAGGATGCTATCACCGGTGCTCATTTTGCTCGGTCAACTCATTTTTTGCGCTCTCAGGCGGGCACGCGGCGCGCTTTCGCAGCGCTGAAAATGTCGTTGATGAGTTGGAATCAGTGGTCGCGTCAACAGGCCTGCGCAAGTTCGTTTTTGTTGATGACGACTTTATTGGACCGGGTGAGAAAAGCCGTGAGCGCGCAATAAAAATAGTCGAGGGTATACGTGATCGCAAACTCGACATCACATTCACTATCGACTGCCGCGCCGACGAAATCGATGAGGATGTGCTCAAACTCCTCAAGGAAGCTGGCCTGACATGTGTGTTTGTCGGTATCGAATCAGGTGTCCAGCGGTCTTTGGACACGTTTAACAAGCAGATCACGGTTGTGCAAAACAGGCGGGCATTGGATGTTCTAAAGAAGTTGGATTTGCAGGTGGAACTCGGCTTTATTCTGTTCGATCCATATACGACCATCGAGGAACTGCAGGAGAATATGAAGTTCATGCGGGAGTTGGGTCAGGTCGCGCCGGTCCATAGAATTGAACTCTTCCAGGGTGTGCCGCTTGTGGAGCAGCTTAGAGCCGATGGACTGCTTATAGAGAAGGGTATTAAGCTTGATTATAAATTCAAGGACCCTCGTACACGTCTGGCATGGCAAATCGCGAATACATTCAAACATGGCGCTAGCTTTCTTCACCGGCTGCAAAAAATGATTGGAAATGGGTGAGATTGCAGCCTATATTAATAAGCGCACCCGACTATATATCGGGTGCGCTTTTGTTTGTGCAGTAGGTTCAGGATTCGGAAATCATAACACAGTACATACATAAACAATCCCTCCAGGTAAGATACCAGGAGGGATTGTTGTGATTGTTATTGTGATAGTCAATCTACGAAGACGCAGACGATTGCGACTCCATAGGCAGCGCCTTGAGGTCTGCAGCCTTGGTGAAGAATATCTTGCCGTCTTCGAGTTCCGCACGGATCGTGTCTCCTGCGCTGAACCTGCCCAACAGAATCTCTTCTGCCAATGGGTCCTCAATCAGCCGCTGCACTGCGCGCCTAAGAGGTCTTGCGCCGAACTGAGGATCGAACCCTTCCGCCCCAAGCAGTTCCTTGACCTCGCGAGTGACCTCGAGTTCCATACCCTGGCTGGAGACCTGCTTGCGAACCCTGTCAACCATCAGATCGACAATCTGCAGGATCTCGTCGCGTGTAAGCTGATGGAAGACAATTACGTCGTCCACACGGTTCAAGAACTCTGGTCTGAATGTCCGCTTCATCTCTTCTGTGATGCGGTGCTTCATACTCTCATACGCCCGTTCAGACTCTGTAGGCGACTCCTCCGGTATGAAGCCGATGGATGGTCCACCCTGGATCGACTGTGCGCCGATGTTGCTGGTCATGATTATGATCGTGTTCTTAAAGTCCACTATCCGGCCCTGCGAGTCAGTAAGCCGGCCGTCCTCCATAACCTGCAGCAGGATGTTGAAGACCTCAGGATGGGCTTTCTCGATCTCGTCGAGCAGCACCACCGAATACGGTCTTCTACGCACGGCCTCTGTGAGCTGGCCGCCCTCATCGTAACCGACGTATCCGGGAGGCGCTCCGACCAGTCTGGACACGGAGAACCTCTCCATATACTCGGACATATCGATCCTGATAATCGCATCTTCAGTCTCAAAGAGATACTGCGCCAGCGCTCTGGCCAGTTCCGTCTTGCCGACGCCTGTCGGGCCGAGGAATACGAAGCTGCCCATCGGCCTCTTCGGGTCCTTCATACCGGACCGCGCTCTTCTGATAGCCTTAGATACTGCTACAACCGCGTCGTGCTGGCCTATGAGCCTGCCGTGCAGGACATCCTCCATCTTAAGGAGCTTGCTCGACTCGCCCTCGACCAGTCTTGAGACAGGGATCCCGGTCCAACTGTAGACTATGTGAGCGATCTCATCTTCACCCACAACTGTCGACTGGCTCGCCTTGTCCTCTTTCCACTTGCGGTCGAGTTCATCTACTTTTTCGCTGAAGTCGTGCTCTTTTGCCCTTAGTTCGGCTGCCTGGTCATAGTTGGACCCGGCGGGTATCGAATTAAGCTGAGACTGTATGCTCGCCAACTCCTGCTTGGCATGCCTGAGTTCAGCCGGAGGCATTGCCATCCGAAGTCTTACTCTGGATGATGCCTCGTCGATCAGGTCAATCGCCTTGTCCGGCAGCGCTCTGTCGGTAATATACCTGTCGGAGAGCTGCGCCGCCGATATCAGCGCGATGTCTTCTATGGTTACGTTATGATGCTTCTCATAGCGGTCGCGCAGACCCTTGAGAATCTGGATCGTCTCTTCAATGTTCGGCTCACGGACCTGGACCGGCTGGAACCTGCGCTCCAAAGCCGCGTCACGCTCGATGTATTTGCGGTACTCGTCCATTGTGGTCGCGCCGATGCACTGCAGTTCGCCTCGCGCCAGCGCAGGCTTAAGTATGTTGGAGGCGTCGATTGCCCCCTCGGCTGCTCCCGCGCCTACCAGAGTGTGCAGCTCGTCGATGAAGAGGATCACTTCACCCGCGGCCTTGCGCACTTCTTCCATAACGCGCTTCATTCTCTCTTCAAACTCACCGCGGTATTTTGTCCCCGCGACCAGCCCGGCAAGGTCTAGAGCGACAATCCGCTTATCTTTGAGAGTCTCGGGTGTGTCGCCGCTGATGATCCTCTGCGCAAGCCCTTCGGCGATAGCCGTCTTACCGACACCCGGTTCGCCTATAAGACATGGATTGTTCTTGGTCCGGCGCGAAAGGATCTGGACGACGCGTTCGATCTCAGTGTCGCGTCCGATGCACGGGTCCATCTTCTCCTGCCTGGCAAGTTCGGTGTAATCTCTGCCGAACTCATCCAGCGTAGGTGTTCTGGAACGCGTGCGGGTTGAGGTAATAGCCGTTGTCTCGCCGTCCTGCAAGTTCATCACCTCTCTACGAGTTCGTTCGAGGTCTACTCCAAGTCTCTGCAGAACGCGGGCAGCCATTCCTTCTCCCTCGCGTATAAGACCCAGGAGCAGGTGTTCCGTGCCGATATAGTTATTGTTCAAATTCCTTGCTTCGTCATAAGCAAGGTCGATAACTCGTTTTGCTCTCGGGGTGAGCTGCATATCCTGCCCCAGACGCCCGTCACCCCTGGTGACCTGGCGCTCTATATCGGAGCGGATCCTGCCCAGACTCACGCCCATTCTATCTAAAATTCTGGCGGCAACGCTGTCATTTTCCCGCACAAGACCTAAAAGCAGATGCTCGGTTGATACATAGTTCTCTCCCAACCTACCCGCTTCTTCCTGCGCGAAAAACACGACTCTACGCGCTCGTTCGGTAAATCTTTGCCACATCTTACAGTTTCCCCCCTTTACTGATGGGATTCTCAACGCTTCGCTAGTTAAGAATTGAGAATTAGGAATTAAGAATTCCAAAGGCCGGCAAGCGCTATAATTCTTAACTCTTAATTCTAAACTCTTAATTAATTAGACGGCCATAATTGTTTGCTTGTTCTGTTCGGCGTTATTAGTATACCCGAGCTAGCCGGGTAATATGTCGACATCGGTCAATTTCTTTCTAAGCAATGCCGCCCGTTCGATACTAACGCCGCCGTCATCACCTGCGCCAGCCTGCATTCCAATCAAAAGTTCATTCATCAGCGCGCCGGTGCAGTTTTCTACCAGTCCAAGCGCTGCCGCAAGACGAATTGGTGACATCAAAGTCACTGCCTCCTGCGGCTTTACAGACATCGCGCTCTTTAGTGTTTTAAGAGACCTTCGCGCGATATCCAACAAACGACTTCTCTCTTCGTTTAATAGTTCCTTCCGCGCAAGCCTCTCTTGGGCAAGTAAATATTGCACGACTGACCGCACTCTCTCGACGATTTCCTGCTCGCTCACGCCCAAAGTAACTTCGTTGGAGACCTGAAACATGTCTCCCAGCCATCCGGTGCCCTCGCCGAAGAGGCCTCTGACCGATACTCCAAGGTCATATGCCGCTCTGAGCTGCGTATTGACCTTCCGCTTAAGCGAAAGTCCGGCAAGGTGCATCATGGTCGATACTCTCAGGCCGGTCCCGACGTTGCTCAGGCTCGCGGTAAGATATCCATACTTTCCCGAATGACCGTAATTCAACCCCTCTGCAAGGACATCGTCCGCCCAATCAACCAGTTCCCAAGCCTGCCGGCATGCCAGTCCCGAGAGAACCGTTTGCAGCCTTACATGATCTTCCTCATTTATCATTATGGAAAGTGTGCCGCTCGGCTCTAGTATGACTGCCCGTCCATTTCCGCCACTTATTTGTTCCACGCTCGCTAAATGTGAGTCCAGCAGGAAATATTTATCCTGTTTGCTGAGTTTGTCGACATTTATCAGCTTTAGCTTAGGGAAACGAGAAGTCAGTCCCGAACTGGCTCTGCGCACTTCGGACACCACCATGGATAAATCTTCCCCACTGGCGCGCGATGGAAACGGATAGTCCGCCAGACTTCTGGCTAACCTGGCTCGGGTGGAGATTACCACATCGGCATCGGGACCGCCGCCTTTTATCCAATCGGGGAGATTATCACTCATCATTTGAGCGACTTGCCGACATGAAATGTGCTGCCCTGCGCAGCTTTCAGGGCATGCTCGATTTCACCGGCAAACCGAGCGTAACACAGACAGCATCCGGGCTTGCCGTCAACAACAATATCAGCCAAAGTCGTTCCACAGAACCTACAACTGTATGCAGAAGACTCAGAGACCTCAGATTTTTGCACAGTCGATACTATGCGATCGATATTCAAAGAGCCGCCCGCATAAATCCTGGTGCGTTCATTTGCGCACCCTTCGCAAACAAACGTTCGGTATATATCTTCACCCCTGCGGCGGACCATAACTACCTTTGCCGGCTGGCTGGCACATATCTCACATTTTACAGGGTCGCTGATCAAGAGAACCTCCGTCACAAAGTCATAATGTCACAACGTCATAACGTCGAGACGATTTGACGCACGACGCTATGACGCATGACGTTATGACATTATGCCTGACTTACCGCATATTCGTGGAAGACCTTCATAAGCTTCTTGGTGATCGGTCCTGGTGTTCCATCGCCTATCGGACGCTTATCCAACATTGTCATCGGTATAACCTCTGCGGCTGTGCCGGTAAGAAACGCTTCATCAGCCGAATACAAGTCAAAGCGCGTATAGATTCCTTCAACAACTTTGATGCCCATCTCTTCGAGCAGAGCCATAGCCGTCTGCCGGGTTATACCCTCGAGGATTCCGAGGTGAGCGGCAGGAGTATTTACGACGCCGTTCTTTATAAAGAAAATATTATCGCCGGTGCACTCAGCCACATGGCCGTCTTCGGTGAGCATCAGGCCTTCGCCTGCGCCTGCATGGTTGGCTTCAAGCTTTGCCTGAATATTGCCGACGTATTTACCCAGCGATTTGATCCTGGGCTCCAGCACCTGCGGGTTCGCCACTCTGGTGGCCACTGTGACCACTTCGAGGCCGTTATCATACATCGACTGCGCGTAGAGAGAGAGCTTGTCGGTCGAGACAACGATTGTCGGCTGCCCCTTGACGTTTCTCGGGTCCAGACCCAGAGCCAGTCCTCGCGAGATGCTTACTCTTATATAGCCGTCGGTCACTTCATTCATTTCCAGAAGCTTTTCAACGCTGCCTGCGAATGCAGCCTGATCCATCGGCATCTGGATCCACAGCGCTTTAAGAGAGTTAAATATACGGGCTACATGCTCCTTGAGCTTGAATGCCTTGCCGTTATATGCTCTTATGCCTTCAAAAGCGCCGTCTCCATAGAGAAAGCCATGATCATAGATCGAGAGGTGTGCATCTTCGGAACGCACAAAATCGCCATTGAGAAAAACCCATTTATCCATTGAAATGCTCCTGATGATATTAGTATAACACACTCATATTCTCGTCACAAACAACGAGGCATGAGGGAAAACCCGATGTGAGCGCGTATGCTTTATTTCTATATCGCTCACCCATAGTCAAACAATCAAATAATCAATACAAAATCCCAAATACTAAATGTATTAGGCCCACCACATTTCGCCGGGCTGCTCGGTGATAATTGCTTCTTTAAGGAGGGAGACAGCCTTCTGGAAGCCTTCGTTGACCGACATCAGACCGTCTTCGTGTTCGATGGACAGAACAAAATCGTAGCCGACCGACTTGAGCGTGCTCACAATGTCCTTCCAAACCTTAAGGTCGTGCCCGTAGCCGATAGTGCGAAAGACCCAGCTCCTGCCCAGTACATCTCCGTAGTGTTTGGTATCATTGCAGCCGTTGATCGAAGTGTTGTGCTTATCAATAAGGCAATCTTTGGCATGTGCATGATAGATAGCGCCACCTAGCTTGCGGATAGCCATGCACGGGTCAACGCCGTTCCAGAAAAGATGACTTGGATCAAAGTTACAGCCTATGGCTTCGCCGCATGCGTCGCGCAGCTTGAGCATAGTCTCTACATTATATACACAAAAACCTGGATGCATTTCCAGAGCGACTTTGACGCCGTTATCCTTTAGGAATTTGGCCTGCTCGCGCCAGTATGGTATCAGGATTTCGTTCCACTGCCAGTTAAGTATGTCTACATAATCGGGCGGCCATGCGCATGTTACCCAGTTAGGTCCGGTAGCATTGGGCCCATCGCCGGGGCAGCCGGAAAAGTTGGCGACCACCTCGACCCCAAGCTCTCTTGCCAGCCGAACGGTCTTGTTGAACGTGTCGCGGTCTTTGGCGGCGAAATCTTTGTTTGGGTGGACGGGATTGCCGTGGCATGACAGCGCGCTGATCTGAAGCCGTCGTGAACTTATAGCGTTGAGCAGGTTCTTTTGAGCAGCAGAGTTTCCGAGAAGCTCATCGACATTACAGTGCGCATTTCCCGGATAATTGCCGCAGCCCAACTCGACCATCTGAACGCCGGAGGCTGCTATATAGTCAAGAGCCGCCTCGAACGGCTGCCCGGCAAAAAGCACTTCAAACACGCCTATCTTCATATTATATATTCCGGCCTCCCCATTTGATTGCCATTATGAGGAATTATAGTAACTTTATGTGCGTAAATCAAGTCATCATTGCCGATTGCTTGATTGGAGGATATACTGTCTTGTAATACTTCCCAGTAGAAACGGAGGATATGACCGATGAAAATCGCATTCTTTGGATCGAGCCTGGTTTCTGCACATTTTAACCCGCCTGCGGCTTATTTTAGGGGAATTATCCGAGCGCTGCATGATCGCGGACACTCCATTACATTTTATGAACCTGACGCATTCGACCGCCAACTGCATCGTGATCTGGACGAGCCTGACTGGGCGCGTGTGGTCGTATATTCGGCTGATGGCGAAGACGGTGTTCACAGTGCCCTGGACGACGCGCGGGATGCCGATGTGATTATAAAAGCGAGCGGGGTAGGGGTTTTCGACGAACTGCTTGAGGCAGCAGTTCCTTGCATGAAGCGGCCGAATTCTATATGTGTCTTTTGGGACATCGATGCGCCGGGCACACTGGACCGCATTGAAAAGAGTCCGAATGACCCTCTTCGCGCACAAATATCTAGATATGACCTTATACTTACTCACAGCGGCGGAGATGCGGTACAAAACGCATATGACGTATTAGGCGCACGAAAGTCCGTTCCGATACACGATGCAATTGATCCGAAGGTTTATCACCATGTCAGTCCTGAAGAAAGATTCAAAGGCGATTTGGGTTTTTGCGGTGACAGGCTGCCGGGCCGTGAGATCCGAGTAGATGAGTTCTTTTTCGGCGCTGCACGGGAAATGCCTTATGCCAAGTTTGTGCTTGCCGGAAGCGGGTGGGGAAGCAGACATATGCCTGATAACGTGAAACTGGCGGGAGAGATATATTCATGGGATATCAACGCATTCAACAGCACCCCAGTCGCAATTCTAAATGTCGCATGGGAGGCTGTGGCGCATTACGGTTTTTCACCTGCTGCGCGAGTATTTCAGGCTGCCGCGACTGGCGCCTGTATTATCAGTGAGCGTTGGGACGGTCTGGAGAAGTTTTTTGAGCCGGGAAAGGAGATTCTGACGGCCCAGAGCGGAGTCGAAGTAGCCCATCATATGCGTGAGCTGAACCCATCTCGTGCCCTTCTGATAGGCAGGGCTGCACATGAGAGGGCTATCGCCAATCATACTTACGCTCACCGTGCTGTGGAGGTAGAGACAGCGCTTAGCTGCTGAATTGGTTAAGAACCACGGCAATAACGAACCAAGCGTGTTAGCGGTTGAAACAAAAACCATGTGAGGTCGGATTTTAATCTTGTGGTGGGGACGATGAGAGTCGAACTCATATGAGCGTTAAGCTCACTTGGCCCTCAACCAAGCGCGTCTGCCATTCCGCCACGTCCCCATGGCAGATATATTTTACTATCGGATGCTCTGAACGTCAACACTTTTTTTAGCTGATCTTGACCGCAGTAAACACATTAAAAGGAATTGAGACCTCCGGCGGCGAAAATATAGGCATCGTCGGTTGTGGCTGACCCAAAGTCCATAACGCAAATCAACATGCACATAATCCTATTCATATAATCAATATTAAATATCAGATACAAAATGATTATTGTTGGCGTATTGCTTGCCTGCGCTTTTTTGATAATGATTGCACATTGGTGGTCGGAGGGAATGATCGAGTTCTCGGACGCAGTTATCCTTGCGTCTATTTTGTGCTGGACATCGCTTGGGCTGGCTAAAGCGCATACATTTTGGCAGTGGGTGGTTGCTTTCTTTCCACTTGCCGGTGTCGGGGGGTATGTGGCCTATTCGTTCAGGATAGGCGGCATGAGATCTTTTTATAAGGGCCAGATGGATAAATATGTGGACACAGTGCATATAGATCCCACCAATGTCGCCGCCAGGCAATATCTGGCAGATACTCTATACAAGCTGGGTGAGCTTGACCGATCAATAGATGAGATGCAGGTTGCAGTCGATATGGGCGCGGGGATGGAATGCGAGTACATGCTTGCGGCATGGTCGCGGGAGCGCCATATAAGAGACACTGTGAACCCATACTGCAAGATATGTCTTGTCGACTATCCCAGCGGCACGCGTGTCTGCAAGAAATGCGGATCGCATCTGTCATATCAGAGTTCGTTCAGCAGGTGGCTCTCCGGCGGCAGTGCGCCGGGAATTCGCTATTATATACTTTTACTCTTTGGTGTTGCTTTGGTCGGTATATCGGTGATGCTGCTGCCGCTCAAGTATGCGCTCATTCCGGCTGCGCTGCTTTGTGCGGCGATGATCGGGTGGTCGATGATAAGTTCGGCTCGATCATAAAAACAGCCCCTGCTTTTCGTTTGAACGCTTTCAGCGGTCGGGTAAGCTAATAATGAGCCACAGTAGTGACCTCACAGTCATTATGCTAAGGAGGTACACGACAGTGAATAAATCGCCGGTTACCATCAGACGCAACGTTGAATCATACACCGACCCTTATATCGACGAGGAGTCCATAGAAGAGAACAGCATTTGTGGAAAGTGCGGCTTTGTATATACGGCTGGGCGCTGGTATACGCAGGCTGATCTGACTAAAGAAAAAAGAGCTGAAGGAATTCAGCATGAAACGTTGTGCCCGGCCTGTAGGAAGCAGAGAGACCATGTTCCAGGCGGCATACTAAAGTTGAGCGGCAGGTTTATAGACGCTCATAAAGATGAAATTTTGAGCCTTATCCGCAATGAAAGCAATCAGGCGCTTGCTGATAATCCTTTGCAGAGGATCATGAGTCTGGAGACGGTAAGGGGCGGCATCGAGATAGCGACGACAAATGAAAAGCTTGCACAAAGGTTAGGCAAGGCGATACACAGGGCATACAGAGGCAGCATTGAATATAAGTGGCCTGGAGACGATAAACTGGCAAGAGTAAACTGGCACAGAGATGCATAATATCTAACTTCTAGATTTAGGGGGTATGGCGCGTTGAATATGATGGACCTTATTAAAAAATCAATGAACTTTGGCCTTGGTGCGGCGGCGCTGAGCGCAGAAAAGCTCAAGCAATTCGCGGATGAGGCCGTCTCCAGGGGTGAAATGAGCTCTGATGAGGCAAAGCAGTTCGTCGATGATGTCACCAAAAAGGCTGAAGAGGAGAAGAAGTCCGTGCAGGAGTGGCTGCGTGAGCAGATGTCGAAAATGCTCCAGCAGGCTGGAGCCGCCGAGTCGGCAAAGGTGATCGAGCTGGAGCAGGAGATAGACATGCTTGAAAAACGCCTCAGCCATCTTGAAAAGCAGGTCGAAGAGATCGGCATTGTGTGTCCTTCCAAGTGCGAATAATATTGGTTGATGATGTTGATCGGGCCGGATGCTTTCCGGCCCGAAATAAATTCAGCGCTTGATACATTTCGAGAGTGAATATTCCCTGATTAATGTAGATTATCGAGGGATATGAGTATCCGAAGCCCTTCATTTGAGCAATATAGTGCAAGCTGCGGGAACTTGTGAACGTTGAATATTGGGGGAGTAAGTGAAAAGCGTCATTCCCGCAGCATAGGAAACAGTAAATATCATGTTGATCATCATTTGGACTATGTGGGGTTCTTTAGTCCTGATACTATTACTCAACTTGCCATGGCTTATACACATGACTCGCAATGAAGTAAGGCAGTCGGGCATACGTGTTTTATTGAGAACTCAAAATGTCTGTCTCTCGCCTGGTGTACATTTAGGAAATGAAGAACTACGTGAGATAGCTTCTAATGTAGTCAAGAAATGGCGCGTGTGGACGCCGCATTATCTGCAGGCAAGTGAACGAGAAAATATAGATGTGAGTCGATTAGGCAGCAAGCAATTCAAGATTGTTGTAGCATGGAACTTTATGTATTCTCTAAAGATACGTGATGTTGAGGGCATCACTGTTCTCAGTGTTTCTAGAATGCCTGTTTTCCGTCTGATTATCCCGTTGGCATTAGGTGCATCAGCAGGATTTTGCCATAATAGCCCGTCCGCCTGTTTTACCGGTATATTGGGACTTGTTATAACTTGTTGCACCGATCTTGGGGGCTTAGGAAGTATGCTGGCAAGAGATCTACAACATGCCGCGGAACTCAGAGTTAGTGAATATCGTTGAAATAGCGTAAATCGCCATTCTCGCGGCATACAAAAATGTTGCGATTTCAAATTGCAGAGTTTTTTGCGGTCGCGATCAGATATCGCGCCCGATCATTGGGTATAACTGAGTGGTGTCTGTTCCGGGCTCTCCACTCTCAACTCTCCGCTCTCCACTTTAAGGAGTAAATAATTGTTACTCGACAAAAGCCGCCGGCATCTTCAGCGATACCGGCAGATAGCGAGAATTCTGGCCAAACACGGCTGGGGCTGGATGGTCGGCAGGCTTGGTCTTGCTGAGCATCTGGGTAAAGTCCCGCATATTCAGGAGAAAGTCGGTGCTCCTGCTCATATCCGCGAAATACTCGAAGAGCTGGGTCCGACTTTCGTCAAGATGGGCCAGATCCTCTCAACACGTCCCGACATAATCCCCGAGCCGTATATAAGTGAGTTAGCCAAGCTTCAGGATACGGCGCCGACGGTCGATTTTGCGCAGATTCGAGAGGTTATCGAGTCCGAGTTCGGAATTGGTCTTGAGGAGCTGTATAAGGAGTTCAGTGTCGAGCCGCTTGCTGCAGCATCTCTTGCACAAGTCCACTGCGCCAAACTTCTCGACGGCACGCAGGTGATCGTAAAAGTCCAGCGGCCTCATATACGCGATGTTGTCGATACGGATCTGGAGATCATGTACAAACGCGCCCAGTTTCTGGAGCAGCATTGGGAGAGGGCTCGTACATACGGCATTCTCGATATTGTGGATGAGTTCGCAATCACGATACGCGAGGAATTGGATTATAGCCGCGAAGCCAGAAATACGGATCGCCTTCGTGAGATCATATCGGACGAGCGACATGTGCATGTTCCGCACGTATACTGGCATCTGACGACCGGAAAAGTGCTTACCCTTCAGGCAATCGACGGCATTAAAATAACGGAAGTCGCACAGAACCCGATTCCAGGCGTGGACAATAAAGAACTTTCAAAGCGTTTTGCCGCGTCTTTCTTTGAACAGGTCTTTGTCGATGGATTTTTTCATGCTGATCCGCATCCTGGTAATGTACTGGTCACAAAAGAGGGTGAAATTGCTCTGCTCGACTGTGGTCAAGTAGGTCATCTCGACCCAGAGAACAGGGCGGGCGCGATCAGGATGCTGATGGCCTTTGAGCAGCAGGATGCGCGTATACTTGCCGACGAGATACTTAATCTCGGTATATCTCAAAATGAGGTCGATGTTCGCAGATTTACTCAAGACCTGGGCAAGGTGCTGCGTTCGTATTATAATGTCCCTGCGCGTTCTGTAAATATGGGTCAACTGCTGACCCGTGTGCTGAATGTTTCGGCGAGTTATAAAGTCCGTCTTCCGGCAAGTTTTGCCGTGTTAGGCAAAGTGTTTGCCAACGTGGAGGGAATTTGCCGCCAGCTCGACACGGACTTCAATTTTACGGAGGTAGCCCGGGGCTATGTGGGGAAGGCTGTAAGGAGCGAACTGCGTTCCGAAAACAATGTAACCGAGCTCTTTCGCGCATTGGTAGCTGCCAGAGACTTTCTATTTACTCTGCCGGAACATCTTGACAAGCTGGTCCGTAAGGCTGTTGAAGGGACACTGCGTGTCGAGTTCAAGCATCAGGGGCTTGATGAAGTCTCGCGCACATTCCAGAGCGCAGCAAATCGCATATCCATAGCACTGATTGTCGCGGGCACGATTGTAGGCTCATCGCTGGTAGTCACTGCGGGAAAGGGGCCTGTTTCACTTTTCGGCCTGCCGACTCTTGGCGTGCTCGGCTATATAGTAGCCCTGGTATTCGGCGTCTGGCTGATAGTGGCGATAATGCGGTCCGGTAAGCACAAGTAAGACACTACAATAACAGGATGGGTGAGTCATTGATACTCCGCTACTTTGCTGCAGTTATTTTCTTGGCTATCTGTATTTCGTCGCCTCTGGCTGCGAGTGGGAAGTTGACTGTCGATCCGAACTCAGGTCAAATGGCCGCATCGGAACCGATACTCACAAGTGACGATGTCGCGCAAAAAGTGACATATGAGGCAAGACGGAAGACTGTTTTGTCGATACTAGCCGATCTGAGCAAAATGACGGGCGTCAAGCTCTATGCCGGTTACAACAATCTAGACTGGCAGGTACGCGACCGCAAAATGAACATTTTTGCTAAGGATATTCCACTTGCGAGCCTTATGAACTCGATTGCCGGTGTGATGAAGTTTAAGTGGAGCAAGAGTGATGACGGCGGCGTAGTTAGTTACAGATTATATATGGATCGCAAGACTCTGCTGGGCGCGGATCGCCAGAGGTTTATTGAAGAGGAGCGTCTCAAAAAAATAGAAACAGAAGGGCGCGCTAAAGTCCTGGACGATCTTACAACGGCGTCTACTATGAATGCTGAGGAGATAGAAAAGCTCAAGAACGATAATCCATTACTTTATATGCAGTGCAAAATGGGATATCAAGAACTGCTGCCGGCTTTATTCGAGCAAGTCCCTGCGGCTAAACAGGCATGGCTTTCCGGTGAGATGCTGCGGTTGAATTCTTCTGACATGTCTCCCGAGGTCCGGCAGTCTATACTGAATGTTCTTCAGGCCAGAAATACCATTACCAAAGAACTCACAGGTAAAGGAGCAGACAGACCGGTAAGCGCTTCAGATAGTATTGATCAAACTGCAATTTTAATCAACTATGCAAAAGAGGTAATGGGGTATAGAGGCGACACATATATTGGTGATGTATATCTTTCCTGCCAGGGAAAAGATGGAGCCTATGGTCTATTTAGGAGTCCGGACGATGAATCTGCAAAAGCAAAAGCTATAGGTGAGATTCAGATGTTGGACGGCATGACTGTCAATCCAGATCAGATGAAACCTAAGGATGAGCAGAAGACGGATTTCGGAGAGCCATTGATCGAGCATGAAGCTGATCCTGCTCTGGATGTGAAGGTGAAGCTGAACATGGAGGGGAGCAGTTTTGTCGATCTGTTGGCAGCGCTGGCAACAGCATCCGGATACACGATTGTCTCTGATAGTTTTTGGTCCTATTCCAAGTATCAATATTCCAAAGATGTCGATAAACGACTTAAAGATATTTTATATGTGATCGAGTCCAGCCGCCACAACTGGCAAAAGCAGGGCTCAATTATCGAGTTCAGAGACAGAGACTGGTTCAGAAAGCGCGCTGCACAGATTCCCGAGGCATGGCTGGAGGCGTGGCGTAAAAGTTTGAAGAACACAGGCACACTGGATATAGACCAGCTTGGCCAGATTGCGGCGCTTGACTACGACCAGTTTTCAGAAAATATACTGCCTGATGAGATTCTTGGAAACGTGGATATTCCGTTATCCTGGCTGACTTTCAAAAGTGGTGATACAATTAGAGCCTGTGCCTGCCTGAACGAGGTTCAAAGTGCTGCTTTCTATTCAAAGGAAGGGCTTGACCTAAGTACAGTGATGCCTGCTCAGTTTGATACAATATCCAGGGTCTTTCGTGGTAAAGCAGCATTTACGAAAGATCCTTATGCAGATATCAAGCTTCGTGGCAGGCGTGAGCAGGTAGGAAAGCAATTCAAATACACCCTGACAGCCACCGCTAGCGATATCGGTTCTTCCATAACATATTCGTTTATAACACCCAAATATTTACCGCCAAAGATTGAAGAACCAAAAGACAATAGGCCAAAAGAAGACAAAGGCCGGCAATAGTATCTAGTTTGGAGTAACATATTATCAGTCATGAGCAGTTTAACACACGCCGAGGTCGATCTCTCGGCAATAAGAGACAATATAAAAGCAATACGCGCACGTGTCGGTGAGCGCGTTAAGATAATGCCTGCAGTCAAGGCAAACGGATATGGTCATGGCGCAATTCAGGTCAGCCGGGCATGCATGCAGGCAGGAGCGGATGCGCTGTGCGTTTCATGCGTGGAGGAGGGGATTGAGCTTCGAGATGCGGGTCTGGATGCGCCGATACTTATACTCGGCTGTTCACTGCACGACGCCGCAGAGCCTATCGTCGAGTATGGAATATCCACCGCGCTCTGCGATCTTAACTTTGCAAAAGCACTTTCCAGCGCATCGGCCAAGATCGGCAAAAAGGCGTCGGTCCACATCAAAGTTGACACAGGAATGGGCCGCATTGGCGTGCGCCCGGACGAAGTTGTCGATCTGGTCAAAGCAGCCGCATCCCTGCCTGGAATAAAAATAGATGGAATGTTCACTCACTTCCCCTGCTCGGACGAAACGGACAGATCATTCACGCTTTCACAGATCGAGACATTCAGGCAGACAGCAATACGTCTCAAACACATCGGTATCGAGATCCCGTTGCTGCACACATCCAACAGCGCGGCCATCCTTGCGTATCCCGAGGCCTATTTCAATGCCGTGCGCCCGGGTATTATGGTCTACGGCTACTATCCGTCTAATGAAGTGGTAAAGAGTATCCCTATCCGTGAGGCTCTGACGCTTAAGAGTCGCATTGTCTTTCTTAAGGAAGCCGAGCGCGGCACGAGCATCAGTTATGGCCGCACGCATATACTAAAACGCCGGTCAAAGATTGCGACCGTCCCCATCGGTTACGGCGACGGCTATTGTCGGTACTTCTCAAACAAAGCCGAGGCGGCGATAAATGGGGTCAGAGTGCCTTTGATCGGGCGGGTGTGCATGGACCAGTGCATGTTTGATGTCACAGACGTCCCGGATGTCTCTGTCGGCGATGAAGTAGTTTTCTATGGCGGCGGATATGATTATCTGAGTGTCGCGCGCATAGCCGATATGATCGGCACTATATCTTATGAGGTTCTGTGCGATATCGGTCAGCGCGTCCCGAGAGTCTATCTGAAT
The DNA here is from genome assembly GCA_039679645.1 of Armatimonadota bacterium. Taxonomy (NCBI): domain Bacteria; kingdom Bacillati; phylum Armatimonadota; species Armatimonadota bacterium. Next base: position 23,621 of record JBDKUO010000025.1, on the reverse strand, counting down.
GAGTGACTCCTTTTTCTATGCGGTAAGCGGGCAAGAATGCCCGCGAAGATTAGTCGGAGGCAGGAACACCCCCGACCATCGTGTAACTTAAAACTCGTAACCCAGACAATCAGGTAACCCATAACTCACAACTCATAACCCATAACTCATAACGCAGGTAAATATGAATATAGCAGTAATCGGATCGGGAAGCTGGGGCACTGCCTTGGCTGTAGTGTTAGGTAAAAAAGGATATAATGTCAGGCTTTGGAGCAGGCGCAGGGAGCTAGCGGACGCTATTGAACGCGACCGTCAGAATACGCAGTATCTGCCGGATGTCCGGCTGCCTGAGACAGTCGTGAGCACTTCGTGTTTTGACGAAGCGCTGAACGGAGCAGACGCTGTTGTTCTTGCGGTGCCCAGCACGGGCGTACGCGAAGTGGTTTCTGCAATCCGCGGCAAGATCGACGCCGACACACTTCTGATTCACGCGGGTAAGGGCCTTGAGAGCGAGACCGGCTTGAGCGGTTCGGAAGTGATCTCAGAGGTCTTGGGCGATGAGATCGGCAGAGGATGCGTAGCATTATCAGGTCCGAATTTGGCAGTGGAGCTTGCGCACGATATACCCACCGCGACCGTTGTCGCGTCTTTCGACATGAACCGCGCCGCAAAAGCGCAGGAGCTTTTCTCGTCGCAGAGCCTGAGGGTCTATCGCAACCCGGATATTATCGGCGTAGAGCTTGGCGGCGCGCTGAAGAATGTCTTTGCCATAGGCGCGGGGATATCCGACGGCATGGGTTACGGCGACAACACCAAGGCTACTCTTGTCACTCGCGGCCTGGCTGAGATGACCCGTTTGGGAGCGGCTCTCGGAGCAGACCCAAAGACATTTACGGGCCTGTCCGGCTTTGGCGATCTTATGGCTACATGCGCAAGCCGTCTCTCTCGCAATTTACGTCTAGGTTTGATGTTGGGGCAGGGGAAAGGGCTCGATGAGAGTTTGCATGCTCTCGGTCAGGTCGCCGAAGGCATGCCCACATGCGAGGCTGCATATCTACTAAGCAAAAAACATGGCGTCTACATGCCGATTACCGAGCAGATCCATGCAGTCCTGTCCGAGGGCAAGTCACCAAAACAGGCAGTTTATGACCTGATGTGTCGTGATCAGAAAGATGAGCTGAGTTAGCTCATTTTTCGTGTATGATGGTCTGTGCCCAGTTGACAATATTCTCGGCAATTCGCAGCGCTTCCAGGTATTCTTCCTCAGTTACAGGTTCGAATTCGCCGGGATATCTTGTAGCAACCGCATAAGGATTGAGAAATACTGATTCGGCCAGGACAGGATTATCTGAGAGTTCTTGCGGAAGAATATCGATCAAGGGCTGAAGATTGTGCGTGAACGGAAAGTCGATTCCAACTTTCAACAAGACAGCCTTTATGCTTTTTTCTACTGCTTGCTGTGCATGGAAGCACAATTGTTCATACATTCCGCCTTGAGGCAGTGTTATCTTTGCAATCGCAAGGTCGGCGCAGGCTGTATCCAGCCATCTCAATGGTGAATCTGCTCGATCTGAGTTATGCTGCATATAGCTCTCGCCCTTCTTTAATTGCCTCACGATATACCAAACCCGGTGAGCCGCCATATAGTTCTAAGTCTGATGGTGTTGCGACAACAACATCGACTGGAATGCCAAAGCCGAGCAAACGACTGTATATATGCTGCGCTGACTTTCGTCTGTGCATACCTTCATTCACAACGACCAGAACATCGATATCGCTATAAGGCCCAGTATCGCCCCTAGCGGTTGAGCCGAACAGGATGATGCGCAGAGGCTCAACAGCTTCCACGATTCGCTTTACCAAATCGGCAATCTTATCATCTGTGAGCATTGGTACAATCTCCTCGCGCAAAAATAGGCCCATTGGGTCTAATAATCCTCGACAGCATTATAGCATATGTTTTCCCTCGTACATATACCGGAACTAATCAAAATTTGGCTTCGTCATATTAACAACTACCCTCAATGGGGTATATAAGTTAAGGATGTGCTTGCAGCCGGGCGAGTCCGGTAGGTCACACCACTAATGCGCAACTAGCGGGCGGTCGGGAAACCGGCCAGGGGGCAGTGGAAAGAGGTATAACTATGCGTTGCAGGTGTGGAAATGAGATAACACATGTTCCGGAGCACCTTCGTGATCTGGCGAACTGGGTGTGTCAACAGTGCACTAACGTTGCTCCGAAAGCAACTGCGGTTGCTGATGAGGAGAAGAAAAGACAGGCTGTTCTGTCGCAAAAGAAAAAGGCAGCATAAAATCTTACAAGAAAGTAGACCGATAAAAGACTTGGGGGTTCGTCCAAATGGGCGGACCCCTTTTCGCTTAGGTAGTTAGGACTTGTTCTCTCAACCATTATTTCATCCAGTTTAGCTACTCGATATAGTGAATCTCCATTCCACTGCACGCGTAATTACTCTTGAGCCTCTGGGTTATGGCGATCATGCCGGGTCTTTCTGTCTCGAAATGGCCTGCGTCGATAATAGCCAGCCCATATGCGTTTGCGTCCAGTATGTCGTGATGCTTGGTGTCGCCGGTTACAAATACGTCCGCTCCGGCGCTCAGCGCATCTTTGAAGTGCGATGAACCGCTGCCCCCCAAAACCGCGACCTTTCGTATCGGTTTTTTGAAGTCGCCATCCACTTTCAGGCATTTCACAGCCAGATCAGTGCGCACCTTCTCGGCAAAGTCCTTAAGGCTCATCTCGCGTTCAAGCGTGCCGACGCGTCCGTAACCGTATATAATCGGGTCGTTTGCGAGCTGATAGAGATCATATGCGACCTCATCATACGGGTGCTTTTCTATCATAGCTTCCACTACATTATCCAGCCACGACTCCGCACATATCATTTCAAGCCGATATTCTTCGACCTCTGCAAGTTTGCCTATATCACCCACATAGGGCTCGGCCATCGGCAGCGGCACGAACGACCCTGTCCCGCTCACACGGAAGCTGCAGTGAGTATACTGGCCTATCCTGCCCGCTCCGGCCTCGGCCATGGCGTTGCGAACACTCTCCACGGCTTCTTCCGGGACAAACGTTACTATTTTATAAAATGCATCCTGCTTGCGGTTTGTAAGGGGCTTGCACCCGTTGACGCCAAGCAGATCAGCCAATATATCGTTTATACCGGCGGGTGCGGTGTCGTAGTTTGTGTGCATTACATAGAGCGCTGTGTCGGCCTTAATAAGCTTGATCACGCGATCAGCAACTATTTCACCGGGCGACAGCGACCTGAGAGGCGCATATATCAGCGGGTGGTGCGCGACTATCATGTCGGCTTTCATCTCCAGAGCGCAGTCTATGATCCTGGGCGATGTGTCGACACATACGCAGATTTTCGTTACACCGCGGCTCTTATCTCCCACATGCAGCCCGATAGGGTCACCATCTTCAGCAAGATCTGGCGGCGCCCAGGTTTCCAGTTGTTCTATTATGTCGGCTATAATCGGCATCAGCGAACCTCCGCTCTTATGTTCCCCTTTTTGGCTTCAAGCACCTTCTCTGAGATAAAAGCCAAATTACCTTGTAGCTTGCCACATTATTGATGGAATGATTTATATAGTGCACAATTTCCGGAATTAACGCTCCAAGGAAGGTCTTTTTGCCTGATGTTTGTGCTCGTCGGAATAGGTATAGTATTCGCCAGTATTTTGGTGGGATATACAATGCACGGGGGCAAAGTTGCCGCCCTCATGCAATATACTGAGTTTATTATTATAGGCGGCGCCGGGTTTGGAAGCGTTGTAATAGCCTACTCTCTCAAAGACGCCATAGGTATGCTCACAGTGGGCATGAAGCTCATGAAGGGCAACCCATTCAAGAAGGAAGTCTTCCTCGAACTCCTTCAGGCTATGTATGAGTTTTTCATGGTCGGCCGCAAAGGCGGACTCATCTCGCTGGAAAAGCATGTGGAAAATCCGGAAGAATCCGAGATTTTCCAGAAATACCCATCGTTTCTAAAGAACCACCATGCTCTCAATCTCTTTGCAGACACGCTCAAACTGGTCGTAATGGGCGGCATCAGCGTCTATGATCTTTCGGATATGATGGATATCGACCTCGAAGCGCAGCATGAAGAAGCTATGAAGATGAGCGGCGTTCTCACTATGGTGGCCGATTCCATGCCGGGTTTCGGAATTGTGGCCGCAGTCCTTGGTGTTGTCATCACCATGCAGGCAATCGGCGGTCCGCCGGAGATCATCGGTGAAAAAGTTGCGGCAGCTCTTGTCGGCACGTTCCTTGGCATTCTTTTAGCCTATGGGCTGTTCGCGCCTATGGCAAAAGCCTGCGAAGCTATCGCCAAGTGCGAGGCGCAGTATCTGGCTTGTATCAAGAACGCTGTAGTGGGGTTTGCCAGAGGCGATGCGCCGCTGATATGCGTTGAGTTTGCTCGCCGAAATATCGAACCTGAGCTCAGACCCAGCTTCTCAGAGATGGAAGACACCTGCAGAGGCCGCAACAAAGCCGAAGGCGCAGAAGAAGCAAAGAAAGCCGCATAGCCGGAAAGAGAAAAGTAATTGGCTGAAAAAAATACAGCGGAAATCCGAGTGATTAAGAGGGGAAAAGCGCATGCCGGCCATCATGGCGGAGCATGGAAGGTCGCATATGCCGACTTTATGACTGCTATGATGGCGTTTTTCTTGGTAATGTGGATTTCCGGTATGAGCCAGAATATTAAAGAAGCTGTGGCCGGTTACTTCAAAGATCCTGTAGGTTTCATGAGCGCTGTCAATGGTGGTAAGTCGCCATTCAGTGTTTCTAACCTGGATAAAGGCGGACCTGGCACCAAACCTAAGGAACAGGCAGCGGAAAGAGTCCGTCTGGCAAAGACAAAACAGGCAATCGAAAACATTATCGCGGCAACCCCTGAGTTTAAAGAGGTAAAAAAATATGTAGAGATCAAGCTTGTAAACGAAGGGCTTGAGATCGACCTGCTCGATGCGGAGAAATCTCTGTTTTTCGACAGTGGCAGCGCTAAGATCAAGCCTGCTACAAAACAGCTTTTGGCGCGCCTGTCTGAAGAACTTAGAAAGCTGCCCAATAAAGTGATTATCGAAGGCCATACGGACAGCAGACCGCTGGCTCGCACTGACGGCTACACAAACTGGGAGCTTTCAGCCGACCGCGCCAACAGGGCAAGGCAGATAATGGAAGGCTCAGGCCTAAGGCAGAAGCAGATCGACCAGGTCCGCGGCTATGCTGCAACTCATCCGCGAGACCCTGCACACCCGGAGCATTTTTCCAACCGACGTGTGAGTATTATTGTTGTGATGGATGGTATGGGTGAAGTGCCTGCCGTCGGCACAGCAGTCGATAAGGCAGTGGGAACAAGCTCTAAAGGCGTTCAATCAGGCATAGACTCGTCAGACCCCATCGGCATGAGCGGCTCCAATTAATACTCAATCCTTGCACGTACATTCTCGTTTTGCTACCATGAATACAGCTAATCCACCTGTAACTGGAGCAAAATGACCGTCACTGACCGCAAATTTATCATATTCACCTGGGGCTGCCAGATGAACGAGGACGACGCCGAGCAGATAGCAAACCTTCTCATGAGCATGGGCTATTCGCCGACTCAAGATGAGCAGGAGGCCGATATAGCGATGCTCGTCACATGCAGCGTCCGCGAAAAACCTGAACAGAAGGCCAAAAGCAAACTCGGCATACTTCGCGAGATCAAAGCCGATAAGCCGGATATGATCATCGGGGTGTGCGGATGCATGGCCCAGCGCGAGGGCGAAAAGCTCAAAAAAGGCCGGCCATATCTCGATCTCGTAATTGGCACTGCTAATATTTGGCAGATCCCCAGCCTGATTCAAGAGGTTCAAAGCAATCGCAAGTTCAAACATGCCCTCGATCTGCCTGAGACTAAAGCCGATGCTCTGACGGTTCCTCCCAGAGTAGACAGGGCAGGGCAGGCTCTGAAGAGCTTTGTGCCTGTGATGTATGGCTGCAACAACTTCTGCGCATACTGTGTGGTGCCGTATGTTCGTGGTCGTGAGAGAAGCCGTCATCTGGCGGATGTCGTCGCCGAGGTCGAAAGACTGACATCAAACGGGCGCAAAGAAATCACTCTCCTTGGCCAGAATGTCAACTCATATGGGGCTACACTTGACGAGCATGTCGATTTTGCCGATCTGCTGCGTGCAGTGAGCGCCGTTCCCGGGATCGAGAGGATCAGGTTCACCACATCTCATCCAAAAGACCTTTCGGACCGCCTGATAGAGGCCATGCATGACCTGCCCAATGTCTGTGAGCACATTCACCTTGCCGTCCAGTCCGGCGATGACGAGGTCCTGCGGCGGATGAACCGCAAATATACATCAGAGCACTTTCGTGAGCGCGTCGCTGCTCTGAGAAATGCCGTGCCGGATATTGCAATTACCACCGATTTCCTGGTAGGCTTTCCTGGTGAGACAGACGAGCAGTTCGCAAACACTCTGCGCCTGGCTGAGGATATCCGGTTCGATGCGGCGTTTATGTTCGCCTATAACGTGATCCCAAACACTGCTGCCGAAAAGCTCGAAGGCCAGCTCACGAAGAAAGTCAAAAATGAGCGTCTTGGCCGCCTTATAGACATTCAAAATCGCATCACCTGTGAGATCAACGAGAGTCAGGTCGGCAATGTATACGAGGTTTTGGTAGAGGGAGTGAGTCAGAAGGACCGCACGCGAGTCACAGGCCTCACCCGCCAGAACAAGACAGTGAACTTCAAGGGTGATGCAAGCCTTGTCGGCAAGCTGGTGATTGTTAGAGCAACCGAAGGGCATTTGTACGGATATGTTGGGGATATCGTTTGATGGTTTGATCGTCTGATCGTGTATCGATATTGTCGATCAGCAATGTGGTTGGATTTCACGTCAAAGCTTTAGTCCTGTCATTCCGAACGAATGTGAGGAATCTGCTTTTGAAGCTCGTCGGATATGGTTATCACTATGGTTCAAAGCAGATTCCTTGTCGTTCATCTTTCTAAGAAAACGTCTATGTGCGGATGACAAACAAACGGTCTTATGCCTCCAGGTATCCTACCTGGAGGCCGGAGAAACCCTCCAGGAAAGATTCCTGGAGGGATAAACAAAAAAAGATTTCGTGCTTTCGCTCTTTCGTGTTTTCGCGATTAAATCTCTGGAGAATCTGATTGGACGCAAAAAAAGTAACTCCTATGGTGGCTCAGTATCAGGCCATCAAGGAGCAATATCCTGATGTTATACTGATGTTCCGCCTCGGCGACTTCTATGAGATGTTCGGGGACGATGCCGCCACTGCCAGCCGCGAGCTTGAGATCGTGCTTACCAGCCGGTCCCAGGGCTATGCTGTCGATGTGCCTATGTGCGGCTTTCCGCATCATGCCGTCGAGAGATATGTCGCCAGGCTTATATCCAAGGGCTATCGCGTCGCGATATGCGATCAGCTCGAAGACCCAAAAAAGACCAAGAAGATAGTTAAGCGCGGCGTCACCCGTGTAGTCACACCCGGCACAGTCCTCGAAGACGGCATGCTTGATGCAAAGGCAAATAATTATCTGGTCGCATTGGCCAGCGAGCCTGATATATACGGAGTGGCGGTGGTCGATATCTCCACGGGCGAGTTCGCCGTGACCGAGATCGACGCCAAGCACGGCTCTCAAAAGCTCATTGAGGAGCTTGGCAGGCTCTCTCCCGCCGAAGTTCTGATAAAGGAGATGGAGCTTGACCTTTCCGATCCGATACGCCGCACGACAGGCGCGGCAGTCACTCGATACGAGGACAACTCTATCTATCGCAAAGCCGCCAAGGAGATGCTAACCGAGCACTTCCACACGGATTCACTGCGCGGCTTCGGCGCTGAGGATATGACTGCTGGCCTCGAAGCGGCTGCAATGGTCCTGGATTACCTCAAGCAGACCAATGCCAACGCGCTGCAGTCCGTCTCTACTATGTCCACATACTCGACCAGCGGGTTTATGGTTCTGGACGCGGCCGCACGCCGAAATTTGGAGCTAACACACTCTATGTCCGCCGAGACTCGCGGCGCAAGCCTCCTTTCGATTATAGATAAGACCTGCACGGCGATGGGCGGACGCACCCTGCGCAAGTGGCTCGATCAGCCATTGCTGGATATCCGACAGATCAACAGGCGTCTGGATAGCGTTGAGGAGCTTTATAACGATGCAATGATGCGCGGCGAGGTCCGTGAGATACTGGGCGGCGTGCAGGACCTCGAAAGGCTGATGTCGCGAATAGTTGCCGAGAGCGCTAATGCTCGCGATCTGGTCGGTCTGGCGCTCTCACTTAAACAGCTTCCGAGGCTCGTAACCGCCCTTCAAAATGTATCGACAGAGCGCTTAAAGACTCTTTCGTCGGCAATCGAGTTTCTCGACCCGCTGGTTGAACTGATCGACAAAGCTATAGTGCCCGACCCTCCGATTCAAATCCGTGAGGGCGGGATCATCGCCGAGGGTTATAATACCGACCTGGACGAGCTTCGTCATGCCTCACGAGACGGCAAGAGTTGGATAGCAAGCCTGGAGGCCGGCGAGCGCGAGCGCACATGCATCAAGAACCTCAAGGTTGGCTATAATTCGGTCTTCGGCTATTATCTGGAGGTCACCAAGCCCAATCTAAGCTTGGTGCCCGAGGACTACATTCGCAAGCAGACCACCACCAACGCCGAGCGCTTCATTACTCCGGGTCTGAAGGAGATGGAGGCGAAAGTTCTGGGTGCGGACGAAAAAGCCGCCGACCTCGAATACAAAGTGTTTTGCGAGGTGAGGAGCTCCGTTGCAGATGAGGCTCTCAAGGTCGCAAAAGTAGCGCGGGCAGTGGCAGAGATAGACGTATTGGCCTCTCTTGCCGAGATAGCCTCTATAAAAGGTTTCGTAAAGCCGGTCGTTACCGACGGCGAGGAACTCAGGATCGAAAATGGACGCCATCCTGTGGTCGAGCACTTCATAGAGGAGCGCTTTGTCCCGAACGACACGCTGGTCAACTGCGATTCGGATGAACTATTGATCATCACCGGCCCGAACATGGCGGGCAAATCGACGTATCTGCGCCAGGTCGCGCTGATCGTGCTGCTGGCTCAGATGGGAAGCTTTGTCCCGGCGGATGAGGCTCAAATCGGCGTGGTGGACCGCATATTCACACGCGTCGGAGCACATGATGAGCTTGCCAGTGGCCAATCGACGTTTATGGTCGAAATGAACGAGACCGCCAACATCTTAAATAATGCCACACGCCGGTCTCTGATCGTGCTTGACGAGATAGGGCGGGGGACATCCACCTACGACGGCCTCTCGATTGCATGGGCAGTTGCTGAAGAAATCAACAAACTCAGCGCAAAGACACTCTTTGCTACGCACTATCACCAGCTCAATGACCTTGAAAAACAGCTCAAGGGGGTCAAGAACTATCGTATTGCAGTGCGCGAGGAAAAAGACCGGATAGTATGGCTGCGCAAGATCATGCCAGGCGGCACGGATAGGAGCTACGGTATAGAAGTCGCCCGGCTTGCCGGCTTGCCAAATGACGCAATCGAGCGGGCGAAAGAAATCCTCAAAGACCTTGAATCCAATGGTGCAGGCTCTAAAGCCACCGGCAAAGGCGCAAAAGTAAACGCCAAGCGCGAGACTCTTCAGCTTACTCTTTTTGAGGGTGAGAAGCACCCGGTAGTTGATGAGATCGAAAAGTTGGATATCGCTACCATGTCGCCGATTGAGGCTATGAATAAGCTCTATGAGCTGCAGAAGCAGATAGTGAAGAGTTGAGAGTGGAGGGTGGAGAGTAAAGAGTCCAGAGCGGAAAGCTGAAAGTGGAAAGTGGAAAGTCCGAATTATCATGACGTGGTTCCGCATATGTCATTCCGAACGCGGCGAAATATGACGTGGCGCTCGAAGCCATGCGTATTAACTCGCCGAACGTGAGGGGTCTGCTTTTAACAATTCTGATTTGTAATAAGTGCCCCGATGGTCCGGGATTTGAATCCCGGACAAAAATATCAAGGATTTTAATCCTTGGCAAGTTATCAATAAACTAGACGCCGGTTCGAGGACTAAAGTCCTAATACGTGCGTCGGGGATTAAAATCCCCGACGATCTGCAACACAACTGATCGGATATCGCGCCCGAACATGGGCATTTGAAAAATAATTTCGTGTTTTCACCCTTTCGTGTTTTCGTGATAAGAAAGAATTATCTTTGGAAAGTGTAACGCACAACAAAATATCCCTCCTCGACGAGCACACCGCAAACCGTATAGCGGCGGGCGAGGTTGTCGAACGCCCGGCTTCGGTGGTTAAGGAGCTTGTAGAGAATTCGATTGATGCAGGGGCATCTTCCATCAGCATCACCCTTGAAGAAGGTGGCAAGGACCTTATCAAGATAGTCGATAACGGCTGCGGCATGGGTCGTGACGATGCAGTGCTCTCCCTTCAGCGCCACGCCACTTCCAAGATCAGGGACGCGGAGGATTTGGAGTCTATCAGCACCCTGGGTTTTCGCGGTGAGGCCCTGCCGAGTATTGCCTCAGTTTCGGTGATCGAAATGATTACCAAGAGCGAATCGTCAGACGGCGTCCGGCTGGAGGTGGAGGCAGGGACTATCACCAATCTAGAATCAGTCGGCGCACCGCAAGGAACCGCAATATCTGTAAAGAAACTCTTCTTTAATACCCCGGCGCGGTTAAAGTTTTTGAAATCTTCTCAAACAGAGTTGTCCCACATAGCCGAGATTGTCGGCTGGTTTGCCATGGCGTATCCGTCTATCCATTTCAGGCTGATCCATGGCGGCCGCGAAGTCTTGCTCTCACCCGGGACCGGCATTCGCCTGAACAGCATCACTCAGGTTATGGGAAAAGATATCGCCAGGCAGCTTGCGCCGGTCAAGTTCGAGACAACCGTGATGAAAGTCGAGGGTTTTGTATCCAACCCGCAGCTCACCAAGATCAACCGCCGCGACCAGGTCTTCTTTGTAAACGGCAGGCCGATAAAGAGCCGCACGATTACTCACGCTCTCGACCAGGCATATCGCGGTCTGCTGCAGCCAGGACGCTTTGCTGTCGCCGTGCTCTTTATTGACCTTGTGCCCGAGCTTGTCGATGTCAATGTCCACCCCACCAAGACTGAAGTTAAGTTCTCCAGCGAAAATGAGATACACAGCGCGGTTCACAGAGCGGTGAACGAGGCTCTGATGGAGGGCGCAGCCGCTCCGACGATTTCCAACACCGGTTCGGCACAGCAGCATCGCCCAATCCCCGATTTCATGCCCAGGCAGGCTCATCAGGGCAGCCTGATAGAGCCGTCAGAGACCGATCTGGAGGCTTTTAAGCAGGCTTTGGCAGAGAGACGTGAGGTCGCCATATCCGAGTCAGCAACTGATGATCCATTCGTCTGGACAAAAGGGCAGGGCGTCCCCATTGAAGAGTCACCTGTACCGGAGGCCGATTTTGATGCAGCGCGTGCAGTATCGCTCCATGGAGTAAAAGTAATAGGTCAGGCTAGAAACTTATACATACTTGCACAGTGCGACGACGGCGTACTCATCATAGACCAGCATGTCGCGCATGAGCGGGTGCTCTTTGAGCGTATGATGAAGTCACGTGAAGAGCGCGGGATCGCTATTCAGGGTCTGGTTGTTCCAATTACGCTCTCACTGAGCGCAAAGGAGAGCGCAATCGTCAAGCAGAGGTTGGAGGATATCCACAAATCAGGCTACGAGCTTGAACCTTTTGGGCAGAACACATTTGTTATGCGCGGCGCGCCCGCCAATGTAAAACTCGAAGAGGCCGAAAGCACTCTGCGCGATATGATCCAGGAACTAGTGGATTTGAGTATATCCAAGCACTTGCTCGTTCGACCGGACCAGGTCTTGATCACTGCGTCCTGCAAGATGGCGATCAAGGCTGGTGAGCAACTCTCAATGCCTGAGATGGAGCGGCTCGTCGAGGACCTCATGCAGACCGACAACCCCTTCGTCTGCCCGCATGGCAGGCCGATAATCATCAGTCTGTCAAACTGGGAACTCGACCGCAAGTTTCATAGAATATAGGTAACAGGCAATAGGGCACAGGCAACAGTTTCGGTCAACGACATGTTGATCGGGCGTTATATCCGATGACGCCCGAAACAGAACTTTGGGGATTTGAAATCCCGAGATTTCGTTTCGCACGCGATCAGATATCGCGCGCAATCAACAATCCGATAATCAATACAAAATCCCAAAATACTAAACTACTTGTTTGACTCAAACCCCGCTCTATGGTACCATCTGATTCGTAAACAAGGGGAAAACGAATCACATGGATAAACCGTTAGTAGCAATAGTCGGTAGGCCGAATGTAGGCAAATCGACTCTCTTTAATAGGATAGTGGGCCGCAGGATCGCAATTGTCGAGGATACAGCCGGGATCACTCGTGATCGGATCTATGCCGAGGCAGAGTGGAACGGCCGCGAGTTTGTGATGATCGACACCGGCGGGATTCTGCTCAACGAGAGCGACCCGCTCAAGTCGGAGGTAACGATTCAAGCGCAGGTCGCGCTGGACGAGGCCGACGTAATAGTTTTCATGGTGGATACCACCACCGGTATCACTCCTGGCGACGAAGACATAGCCGAGCAGCTCCGAGGGTCACACAAGCCGGTGCTGCTGGCCGCCAATAAGGCCGACAATACCGCTCGCGAACAGGACGCCGCAGAGTTTTATGCACTGGGCCTGGGCGATATTCACCCGGTCTCATCTCTTAACGGCAGGTCTGTTGCCGATCTGCTCGATGAAGTCGTCAGAGCACTGCCTGATGAGGGAAAAGAACCAGCATATCCTGAAGACGCGATCAGAATAGCGATCATAGGCCGCCCGAATGTCGGCAAGTCATCGCTGGTGAATGCCATTCTCGGAGAGAAGCGCGCAATAGTCTCGGATATACCCGGCACCACGCGCGATGCTGTCGATACTGTCCTTCGACGCGGCGATGACGAACTGGTGCTAATCGATACCGCCGGGATCAGAAAATCTGGCAAGATCCAGGGCTCGGTGGAGTATTATACAGTCCTGCGCGCGGTCCGAGCGATGGAACGCGCGGATGTGGCAATGGTAGTTATCGACGCGTTCGACGGTCTGCGTGACGGCGACAAGCGTGTCGCGGGTTTCGCCCATGAGGCGGGCAGGGCGTGCGTTGTGGTTGTAAACAAGTGGGACCTGGTCTCGGAAGAGGACATGCATGCGTTTGCGGAAAATGTGAAAAGGCAGATACCATTTTTAGACTACGCTCCGGTTGTTTTTACATCGGCTTTGAAAGGGACCGGCATCACCGATGCGGTCGATACGGCGATTGACGCCGCTGCAAATCACGCTCTGCGGATTTCCACGGGCGAGTTGAATAGAATATTGCAGGATGCTGTAGACGAGCACCCGTATTCGCGCAAAGGCAAGGACTTTCGCGTGCGCTATGCGACCATGACTGATGTCAAGCCGCCGACTATCGTGATCTTCGTCAACAATCCTGACCTTGCGCATTTTTCGTATGTGCGATATCTTGAAAACAGGATAAGGCGGGAGTATTCATATGAGGGCACTCCTCTGAAGCTAATCATACGAAAGGCGAAAAAGGAGAGATAGTTGAAAACTGCGCTCATACTCGCACTCTGTTATTTGATAGGTTCCATCCCATTCGGCGTGATAATGGGCAGGCTGCGCGGGATCGATATACAAAAACATGGTAGCGGCAATATAGGCGCGACCAACGTCCTCCGCACACTGGGCGTTGTCCCGGCGATCATTGTTTTCATTCTCGATGCGATGAAGGGTTGCGCGGCGGTTTTGATCTGCGACTCACTGCATATGGGTCAATATATAGTGGTCGCCGGCGCGCTGCTTGCGATTGTTGGTCACACATTCTCAGTGTTCCTGAAGTTTACCGGCGGTAAGGCCGTTTCAACCAGTCTCGGTGTGATTATAGGCCTTAACTGGATCATAGCGCTGATCGCTTTTCTAGTCTGGTGCGCGTTGGTGGCGATCACCAGATACGTGTCGATAGCGTCCATGATTGCGGCTATGTCAGTTCCGGTGATGATGATTTGCTGGAAAGCTCAGCATGTGCCTCCGGCATATCAGGCTTTGGCTGTATTGGCCGCTCTCGCGATAGTAATAAAGCACAAATCCAATATGAAGCGGCTTATGCAGGGCACCGAATCAAAAATCGGCCAGAAAGTGGATACTTCGAAAGCAAAGGAAGAAATCTCTCAATGAACAGTCCTCATGTCATGCTCGCGATGACTGCTATAGAAAATTATCTGCGAGAAGGCAGCCTGCCGGGTGTGCCTGCGAATACTCCTAGTGAATTGCTCGCGACCCGGGCAGGGGCGTTCGTATGCCTCAAACGCGACGGCCAGCTTCGAGGTTGTATCGGCACGATTGAGCCTGTGATGGATAACCTCGCTCTTGAGATTATGGAGAATGCAGTAAGCGCAGCAACACGCGATCCTAGGTTTATGCCTGTTGAGACGCGAGAGCTTGACGGGATAGAGTGCAGCGTGGATGTTCTCAGCCCGTCTGAGCAGGTTCATGACCTCAGGAAACTCGATCCCAAGAGATATGGCGTGATAGTGGAGAGCGGAGGACGGCGCGGTCTGCTGCTTCCTGATCTGGATGGAGTCGACACAGTTGAGCAACAGATAGACATAGCCCGTCGAAAAGCATACATACGCAGCAATGATCCGATCAAGCTCTACCGTTTTGAAGTGCTGAGATATTATTAACCTCAGCCATATAATCACATATAATTAACACATTAATATTGAATCTCTGCAATTGGCACGATTTGTGCAAATTGGTTTTGTGGCTGGGGGGCTATACAAAACAGGAGGTTGATATTCATGTTTGTGCGCACTGTTTTTGTGGCCGCCCTGCTGGTGGCAATGTTTGCTTCAGGAGCCATAGGCTCCATAGGCTGCGATGTCCAAAGTTCCGGCGGCAATACTACCTACACTTACTCCTATCTCAACACTGAAGAGTCCTCCGACACCATCACCGCACTTCACGTTTATGCGCCGGTCGACTCGACTCTGATTACAGGCTGGAGCGCTGATACCGGATGGAGCTTCAGTGTTGAAGTCGACCCTACGGGAGCGTCCGACATCTATTGGTATACAAGCAATCCAATAGTCAGCGGCATTGATTACGGCGAAATTCTTACAGCCTCTATGACTGTTCCGTCGGCTTACACAACCAAAGTCGACGACTATGTTCTGGAAGACTTTCCCGTAGGCAACTGGGGTTACGATTCGTTTACAAGCGGCGGCACGTTGGTAATGCTCGGCAGTGTCGCTGTACCATCGGGCAGCGCCCCCGAGGTTCCCGAGACCCCTGAGCCTGCAAGCATTGTTGCGCTCATATGCGGATGCGCGGCGCTTGTTGCGAGACGAAAAATGCGGTGATCATACAGCGAATTGCAAAACCGCAGACCAATCAAATATAGTCATTCCGAACGAATGTGAGGAATCTGCTTTGAACCAGACATCTCAAAAAGTAGATTTCTCACTATTTTTTATTTTGGCACCAGTCTCAATTCGCCATTTGCAATCAATCTTGTACGATCTCGATGCCGAAGCCGCTATGTTCCTGTGACTAATCATGGCAATCGGCCATGTGCTATCATGCCCCCGTTCGCACAAAAATATTATGTGGTTTTATAGCTGCTCCAATATGCACTCAATGTTATCCTGCTACAATTTATGAGAGGGATGCAAAGCACATCCCAAGGGAGGGGTTAACGTGAAAGATACAACAATTTTTGACAACTGCCCGGTTTATAAGTCAGGCCATTTCAAGCTTCGATTAGTTGAGCAAGAAGACGCGGAGAATTTGCATCAATGCTATTCCGACCCCTCGGCTGTCCGATTAATGAATTCAGATAACTGCTCATGCGATTTTTATTTCAAAACGCTAAACGAGATGACTGAGATGATCCGGGGATGGATTGGGGCATATGAATCACGATGGGGAGCGTATGAAGGGGGCGCGTGCATACGGTTCTCAATCATCGATACTCAGAACAATACAGCCGTCGGCACTATCGAGATGTTCGACAAGACCAAAGACATCGGCATTCTTCGTCTTGATCTATGCTCGGCTTATGAAAAGCAGGATTATCTCATTGAGCTTATCGAGCTGGCAACTGAGAAATTTCACAATGCGTTTGGCGTAAAGCAAATCCTTACAAAGGCCATAGCAGAAGCTGCGGTACGTATTTATGCATTACAAGCTTGCGGTTATAATAGCACAGTTATACCCCGTGGTGATATATGGTGGACTTGGATTGATGGGAAGAAGGTGCGTGACCGCAAACTCATGCCTTACGGTGATTACTACGTACACGACGGGTGCTAGTTCAGCCGGTTTTGAATGCCTTCAGATTAAAAGTTTGACACTTCTCTTCTAGCTGGATAAAATATATAGGTTTAGGAAGCCCGGCAGCTTATTGAGCCCCCGGGCTATTTTGGCACGTATAAATCCAGCCCACAAACAACCGATGACAGGAGGAACGAAAACAAAATGTCAGTTAAAGTCGGAATCAATGGATTCGGCAGAATCGGCCGGTTGTCCCTCAGAGGGATGCTAGAGAATTATCCCAACGATATCGAAGTCGTTGCCATTAACGATCTGTTCGACTCCAAAACAAACGCCCATCTCTTCAAGTATGACAGCAACTATGGTCCCTGGAAGGGAACCGTAGAGGCAGTCGAAGACGGAATCATCATCGACGGCAAGAAGATTGCTGTTTATGCCGAGAAGGATCCTGCGAACATTCCGTGGCAGAATCATGGTGTTGAGATCGTTGTCGAAAGCACCGGTGTATTCACAGACGCCACCAAGGCTGCCGCTCACAAGCACGGCACAGTAAAGAAAGTCATCATCTCCGCCCCTGCGAAGAATGAGGATGCCACCATCGTTATGGGCGTGAACGAAGACGTCTACGATCCGTCCAAGGACAGCGTCGTGTCGAACGCAAGCTGCACAACCAACTGCCTTGCTCCGTTCACAAAGGTCCTCAATGATGCCATTGGTATTGAGAACGGTTTCATGAACACGATCCACTCATACACCAATGACCAGAAGACCGCCGACCAGGCTCACAAGGATCCAAGACGTGCCCGCGCAGCCGCCGTCAATATCATCCCGACCAGCACAGGCGCTGCCAAGGCCATCGGTCTTGTTATACCTGAGCTTAAGGGCAAACTGCACGGTCTTTCACTGCGCGTCCCGACACCGACCGTCTCCATGGTTGACCTTACCGTCAACTTCAAGAGAGCGACCACGGTTGAAGAGATCAACGCCGCTGTCAAGGCCGCTGCCGATGGTCCTATGAAGGGCATCCTTGGTTACACCGAAGACGCAGTTGTTTCGACCGACTTCAAGGGCGACCCCAGAAGCTCGATCTTCGATGGTCTGTCCACAATGATGATCGGCGACAAGTATGCCAAGGTTTTGAGCTGGTATGACAATGAGTGGGCATACTCCATGAGAGTAGGCGACCTCATCATGTTCATGGTCAAGAAGGGTCTCTAAGATGAATAAGAAGACCGTAAAGGATATCGACGTTCGCGGGAAGCGCGTTCTGGTCCGTGTGGACTTCAACGTGCCGCTGGATTCGGACCGCAACATTACCGATGATCGGCGAATCGTTGCGGCGCTTCCTACCATCAAATATCTGATAGATAATGGCGCCAGGGTGATACTAATGTCTCACCTTGGCCGCCCTGAGACCGATGAAAACGGCAATGTGACCCCTGATTCGGTTAAAAAGTTTAACCTGGACCCTGTCGCCCAGCGCCTTTCGGACCTGCTGGGTAAGACCGTCAAGAAAGCCGACGACTGCATAGGCGACGAGGTAAAGCAGGCAGCGATGAGCCTTGCGGACGGCGATGTGCTGCTCCTTGAGAATGTCAGGTTCTACAAGAAAGAGACCAAGAACGATCCGAAGTTCGCCGAGCAGCTTGCAAGCCTTGGCGAGCTTTACGTGAACGACGCGTTCGGCACCGCTCATAGAGCGCATGCTTCCACTGAGGGCGTGACCAAGTATCTGCCGGGCGTCGCGGGCTTTCTTATGGAGAAAGAACTCGATTACCTTGGCAGGGCCATAGGCAACCCCGAAAGGCCATTCTTGGCGATCCTTGGCGGCGCGAAAGTCGCTGACAAGATCCCTGTAATCGACAACCTGCTCACCAAAGTGAACAGCCTGATTATAGGCGGCGGCATGGCTTATACTTTCTTCAAGGCGCAGGGCTATGAGATCGGCAAGTCACTTCTGGATGCCGAGGGCCTGGACCTCGCTAAGAACGCTATGGCAAAAGCCAAAGAGCTTGGCGTAGAGCTTGTTTTGCCGGTAGATGTGGTTGTGGCGACTGAGTTCTCAAACGATGCAGAGCGCAAGGTCGTTCCTGTTGACGGCATTCCCGCCGACTGGATGGGTATGGACATCGGTCCCGCCTCGATCGAGAAGTTCAAGGCAGTGATCGCAAAGTCCAAGACTATCGTCTGGAACGGCCCGATGGGTGTCTTCGAGATGCCTAACTTCGCGGTCGGCACAAAGGCAGTAGCTGAGGCTCTGGCCAATGCTTCCGCAACCACGATCATCGGCGGCGGTGACTCCGCTGCTGCAGTCGAACAGATGGGCTTTGCAGACAAGATGAGCCATGTATCCACCGGCGGCGGCGCCTCTCTCGAATTCCTCGAGGGCAAGGAACTGCCGGGTGTGGTCGCTCTGCAGGATAAGTAAGATAGGCAATTGGCAACAGATCCCCTTCCGTCTCCCCGTTGGCGGGAGAGGGAAGGGGTTTGGTGGATACAAGCAAAAGGCGTGCTGCAATGGGTCTTGAAGAACTCGACAGAATGTCTCCAGAAGCAAGAGAAAAGTATCTGGAGATATTGCGAAGCATTCCAATCGGGCGCAAGCTGGAGATTACGGCGTCGTTCTGTGATGCGATGCGTGAGATGGTCATATCTGCAATACGCTCTGAAAATCCTGACGCGTCTGAGATGGACATACTCAAGGAGCTTTCCATGCGTGTTTTGCCGGAGGATATTCGTAAAAAGGCATACGGATGGTAGTCAGCCAAACTGCAGTTATCGAAATGGTGATATCGGCTCTGAATGAAGAGCGCATCTCATATATGATCGTCGGTTCAATGGCTGCATCCGCTTATGGTGAGATACGTGATACGCACGATATGGACATGGTGATCGTGCTGGATGTCGATTCCATGCACCGACTTGCCAGGCGTTTGGGCAATGAGTTCTATTTCGACACTGAAGCAGCCGAAGAAGCTGTCAGGAATGTTGATATGTTCAACATTATTCATTATGCAAGCAGCTTCAAGGTGGATTTTTGGGTGCTAAAGGATGATGAGTTGAGCCGGACACAGTTTGCCCGCAGACAGTCAAGTAATGCTTGGGGGACGTTGCAGGCATATGTCGAGTCTGCTGAGGATACGATCATATCAAAACTGCTCTGGAACCAAATCAGCCCATCAGAGAGACAATTGAAAGATATTGCAGGTATACTGAAGATCAGGAAAGAGAAATTGGATTACTCCTACCTGCGAGATTGGGCGGCAAAAAAAGCCGTGCTCGATACGTTGGAAAGACTTATAGAGGAAAACTAATGTCAAGAAAACCGTTTATAGCTGGAAACTGGAAAATGAACAAGACCATTGACGAGGGCGTCGCCCTGGTCAATGAGCTTAAGGGTCTTGTCGCTGGTATCGACAATGTAGACATAGCCGTGTGCCCGACTTTCGTGTCGCTCGCTAAGGTCGGTGATGCGATCAAGGGTTCAAACATCATGCTCGGCGGTCAGAACACATTCTGGAAAGAGTCCGGCGCGTGGACCAGCCAGGTCTCACCGCAGATGCTGGTGGATGCAGGCTGCCAGTGGGTCATTATCGGTCACTCCGAGACCCGTGGACGCTTCGGCACTGTTGATGGCGAGCTTGCCAAAGTCCTCGCATATTTTGGTGAGAGCGACGCGACTGTGAACATGAAAGCCAAATTCGCATTTGCCGCCGGTCTCAAGCCGATCATTGCCTGCGGCGAGATGCTCTCTGAGCGTGAAGCCGGTAAGACCGATGAGGTTATTTCCGCACAGATGAAAGCCGACCTCGCCGGTTTCACAAAAGAGCAGGCTATGCAGATGGTAATCGCATACGAGCCTGTGTGGGCTATCGGAACCGGCAAGACCTGTGATGCTGATGAGGCCGACAGAGTTTGCGGCGTGATCCGTGGAGTTGTAAAGGAGATGTACGGCGCTGATGTGGCGGATGCGGTTCGCATTCAATATGGCGGCAGTATGAAGCCGAGTAATGCTGCTGAACTGCTCAGCAAGCCAAACATTGATGGCGGTCTGATAGGCGGCGCTGCTCTTAAGGCTGCCGATTTCACTGGGATAATCAAGGCCGTAAAATAGAGATCAACACATACAAATAAGACAAAAGGGTGCCTTTGGGTGCCCTTTTTTGTGTTTTCCTCACCCTCACGGTGAAAAGCACTTTGACAACCTAGCGAACATGTAGTATAACTCTGTCAAGATACTATGCGTATTCAAATATGAGGTAATTTGAAATTTGAACATGCATAGAGCGCGCTAATTGTAAGAGCCAGAATGAGAGGACATAGAATGAATAGGCATAGGCGCATTATAACAGCTTTGATATCAATCTTTGTGTTGTCGATGACTCTGCCGACATTCGCAGATGTGATTCTGCCCGTAGGGTTTCTAGAGCAATTCTGGAATAATGACACATGCGGCAAGGGCTCCTGTGGTCCGGCTTCGACAGCCATGTGCTGCCGCTATGTTTGGGGTTATTCCGGCATAAGCGGGGTGCCAGTGACACAGGATATTATAAATATTTGGAATTACCTGGGCGGCAACCCAAATGGAAACGATTCGAATGGAACCAGCTTGAGTCAGTTGGTAAGCGCTGCGAATGGAGTTTTTGGTATAGGCACTGTCTATCAGACTACATCTACTCTCGCGAATATCAAAAACGAGATAGCCGCCGGAAATCCGGTTCTGGTCCATGTAAAAGCTGGTGATTTGACTAACCGCGGCTACACCTACACCGGGGGCCATTACATAGTGGCTGTCGGGTATAATTCCGACTACCTTATCTGCAACGATCCTGGAACCTATCTGGGGTATCGCAAATACTACAGCAATGCAGATATGATTAAGGCAATGAATGATGCAGGTTGCGGAGTATTAAAAGGCTTCTACAACACGCCGCAGCCCCCACCATCCGCACCCAATCCCGGATCAGGTGCGTGCATCCAATATGTAGCACATGTTGCAAATATCGGATGGCAGAGTTGGGTCCAGAATGGCTCTACTGCCGGCACAACAGGGCAAAGCAAGGCAATACAGGCTCTTTGCATACGCTCACTTAATACCACTGTTTCCTACCGTGCCAACGTGCAGAGTTATGGTTGGCAAGGTTGGGTATCAAATGGAGCAATGGCCGGCACTACGGGTATTAATCGAAGGCTTGAAGCCATACAGATCACAGTCGGCACAGGTTATTCGGTCAGCTACCAGGCCAACGTTCAGGATATCGGCTGGCAGCCCGTTGTTGCGAATGGCGCTGTTGCAGGAACCACGGGGCAGAGCAAGCGTCTTGAAGCGCTTCGTGTGTGGATTACAGACATCGCCTCGCCGACGATCAGTTCTTCAAGTATAAGCCCCGCAATGGCTGCCAAAAGCGACACCGTCAGTGTGACGGTCAATGCGGCGGACAATGTAGGCGTCACGTCCGTTACGGCCAACGGCACGGCTCTGACAGATTCGAACGGCGTATGGAGTGGAAATATCGCCGCTGATTCCACACTCGGCCTGCATTCTGTAGCAGTTGTTGCTCGTGATGCGGCTGGTAACCAGGTAACGAACTCCAATCTCAGTTACCGAACCGCTGAAGTTGTAGGCGTAAATGGACGCCGCATTAAAGACGCCATATCGAGCACTGCCGGTCAGTACTATCTTTTTAAGGTCTGGGGAAAAGTAGAGAACCCAAATACAAACTACTTCGACATCGATGACGGCTCCGGAACGAAGATCAGAGTATATGCGCCCGGATACACCGGTATTACGACCGGTAATTACATCTCGGCCAGAGGCATATTGAATACGTCCACAAGCCCCATAACGCTGACTTGTAACCCTGAATATCTCCAGAAGTATAAGTGACGGCGTCTTGTAAGTGTCGGCCTGCTGTGCTATACTAACGCAAGATTTGAAGCAGATTAAGGGGGAACAGTCGTTGAAGGTTATATGCGCTAGAAAGGATATATTCGAGGGCGTGCAGACAGCGGGAAGAGCGGTCAGTCCACGCACGTCACTTCCGATTCTCGGGCACTTGCTGATTACGGCTGAGGAAGACAAGATCAGAATCGCCGCAACCGACCTTGAGATCGGCATGGAGTGTGTGGTGGAGGCAAAGATTGAGGAGCCGGGCCAGATGGCGGTCCCGTCTAAGACTCTGACTGAAATCCTTGCGGCGCTGCCGGATACGGACGTGACCCTTTCGGTTGATGATGCAAATACGATCAGCTTGCAGTGCGGAACATCCGATTATTCGATTCTTGGCTTGCCTGCTGAAGAGTTCCCAATGCTGCCTGAGATACACGAAGATGTCAG
Source organism: Armatimonadota bacterium (assembly GCA_039679645.1). Classification (NCBI taxonomy): domain Bacteria; kingdom Bacillati; phylum Armatimonadota; species Armatimonadota bacterium. Next base: position 925 of record JBDKUO010000025.1, on the reverse strand, counting down.
CCTGACAATTGAGCACGATGCTCTGCGCGACGCGATCAAGAGAACGTCCTTTGCGATCAGCCAGGACGAGTCCCGCGCAATCCTCACAGGGATCCTGATGCAGGTTACCGATGACGGAGCCAAGCTGGTATCGACGGACGGCCATAGGCTGTGCCTGCAGGAGTGCGCAGTTGCAGAGAGCCATGGGAGTGTGAATGCGATAATCCCCGGCAGGGCAATGAACGAACTGACACGCATCGTCCCGGAGGGCAAGGGCACAATCGAGATCAAGATCGCTGCGAGTCAGATTATGTTCCAGATAGGCGAGACAAGCCTTATTTCCAGGCTGATCGAGGGCCAGTTCCCGAACTACGAGAAAGTTATCCCTCAGGAGCATAATAAGAAGCTTACAATTCCCACAGACCAGTTACTGCAGAGCGTAAAGCGCGTCGAGATCGTCGCTCGCGAGAACTCACACAAGACTATTCTAAGTATCGAGGACGGTACTCTGACGGTTACCGCTGAGAGTGGAAACGTCGGCAGAGCGCATGAAGAGGTCGAGGTCATTAAAGAGGGCGACGACATTAAAATGGCTTTCAATGCTCGTTACCTGCTGGATGTTTTGAATGTGATCGACACCGAGGCGATTGATGTAGAGCTTTCAGGCGAGTCCAGCCCGGCAGTTATCAGACCGCAGGGACAGTTTGATTATACATATGTCCTTATGCCTATGCAGATAGATTAGTTGGCTGTCGGCAGTCGGCAGTTAGATTGTGAAATATTGATAGGCGGCGATCTCCGAATCGCCGCCTTTTTGCACAGGGCGAACGCATCAAAATGCTATCCACCTTGTTTTGGCCTCTGCGGTTAAAACCGCGGCTAAGAAAAACACGAAGTGTCCCTTCGGACACTGAGATTTCAGTCGGCGAAGGCCGACTTTGTGTAT
>JBDKUO010000024.1 GCA_039679645.1 Armatimonadota bacterium | reverse complement strand
AATGCCGATGCAAGGCAATATCTTGCTAATATCAAACGTTTGATTGTATCAATCTGGCGATCACAGATAATATACGCAAATATGGTCGATTATGTATATAAGGCTAATGGGATTTGAGACAGCCTCTCAGATTGCGATTGATCAATGCTTACGTTAGTTCCCTCAGCGTATTTGGCCATCAGATCAGCTCCCTTTCCTTGCGCAGGCAAACCTTGCACATCAGTCCGTCTTTCGTCTCGCCTCGTGGCCGCAGCTTGCCTACAAAGCCGCGCTGCCGGCCGCAGAGGCTTATATCGCCCGGCATTACGATATGTCGTTTACCGGTTTTACCTCGACCGGTCATAATGACGACCCCATTGATTGCAGATATCATTTCTTCCTCCTTTTTCGGTGTCCAGTATTGTTTTGTAAGTCCCACTAATCCAGCATCAAGCAGTAGTCAACTCCGTCCGCAGCAGCCTCTATCGGCCAGATATAGAGCTTTTGCTGCTTGCTGCCTGCAGGAGTAAGCCTGCCGAAGTCTAAGTAAACATAGGGTCTCGCGGGCTTTCGGTCATTCGGTTCCCAATACTGGGTAGCTGAGTAACCGCGCAGGGCAGCATGGCGGAATAGCTTTGAATAAGCAGCTCCGATCTCGTCCAGCTCTGCCTCTGATAAACCGTCGAATCGGCCTGAGGAAACGGGAGACGGCACTTCTGGAACAGCCTCCAAATCAAGCAGTTCAGCGATGATATTCTCTTTTGCATCGACTACCTGCCGGTGTAGATAGCCGGGCAGTTTAGGTGACACGATCAGTTTTCTGCTGTTCGATAGATGCACGCTGTATCCGCGTTTTTGTAAGCCTGTTAAGTATCGTCCCATCGGTTCCGGTTCTCCTTTTCTAAAGCCATAAAGAATATACTGTGTTAATTTAGTTATTTGATCACAATGTTTGCCATTCTGTAGGGTCTGTATAGTTCTGTAGGGTTTGACTATTATCAGCGTCATTACTCATATTTGAGCTTAAATAAAAAAGTAACAATCATAGTACACCAACCCTACAGAACCCTGCAGTTGAGCGTGACAACCCTACAGTTTCTGTAGGGTTTCGAGTATCGTCAGAATCTTCAATATTCAGACAATTATAGACTTTTACGGGTCTGAGTGCTCGGTATAAACGGCTAAATGCAATGCCTGATTGCTGCCAATTTCTATATTTCGTCATATTCATTGTGCTCCGCATAACTTAGGCAAGCTCCTAGCTTTCCTAGCCCAATCCCCCAATACTCGATACCATTTCCAGAGCTGTGACGCTGTTTTCTAATCCCGGGTCTATCCATCATCATGCGCCCGAATTTGGTGCTACTGAGGGGCTTGTCTTTGTTGACGTCGCAGTAGTCGAGATACTCTTTGTATAGATCGCTCGCCTTAACAGATTGAGTCGCCTGCAAGATACACCGGTCGGCGACAAACGGCCCCAGGAAGTCCATTTCATCGCGATATTCTGCGGTCGCGGCTGTTACCTCCTCCGGCTCTCCAAGCCCCTGTTTTTGCCAAATCCGGCAGCCTCTCACGGCCCAGGCAAGAACACCCTCGGCTTCTTCCCGCAGGCGGTCAGGCAGCGTAGCGTCCTGCTCGCTGTCGGGTATACGGACAAGGAACGGAATCATTTTGATACGCCGCCAGATTCCGTCGTCAGTGCCCCTGACACCCGGCTTATGGTTGGTCGCAAGGAATATCTTGAACGTGCCCCGGAACTGGAAGAACTCCTGCCGCATAAAGCGCGCTGTGATGGTGTCGCCGCCGGTAAGCCGCTTTACGAGGCTCTCGGCCATACGCTTATCAGCCTCGGCCTCTACAGCAGTTACGAAGCGTGCACCCCTGAGTCTGGCGATATCGTTGGATATGCCGTCGTTTTGCTTTACCATCAACGACTCAGTCGGCGTATCCTTGGCATAGTCTCCCAGAACGTCCTGAATAACATTCAGGAATGTGCTCTTGCCGTTTGACCCAACTCCGTAAAGGAAGAACAGGCACTGCTCACGGATCACGCCGGTCAGCGCATATCCCACGGCGCGCTGGATGTAGTCGATGATGTGCTGATTGCCCTGGAATATCGAATCAAGAAACCCCAACCATGCCGGGCATTCGGCTTCAGGATCGTAATTCCAGGGCACTAGCTTCGTGATATAGTTGTCTTGCCGATGCTTGAGCAGCTCGCCATTGCGCAGGTCCAGAATACCGTTCTTGCAGTTAAGTAGCCACGGATCGGAGTCCAATTCATCGGAACTGATTCCGAGCCAGGCTCGAGCTAGATTGAGCATCGCATATATCTTGTTATTTGATTCTGATGCCCGGGCATATTTGAAAAGCCTCTTCTGAGCTGACTCATCGACGAGTGTTTGAGCCTCATCGAGCATTTTGCGAACTGTCAGAGCCGCACGCTGTATGACCTTTCCGGTTTCATCTTCTGCCCATCGCATCTTGTCCCAAACGAACCACTTTCCGAACGACGGGCAATAAAGCAGATCGCCGCCATGTCTGGCCAGGAAGCGTTCGGCGTTTCCGAGGTCAGTCTGAGCGAAGAATGCCAGATCAGCGTCATTGACCTGCTTTGCCTCTTGACGCGGCGTATGTGTAACCGTCGCAGAGGCAGTAGGCGTGCCGTAGCCATCGCCGGAAAGCGCCTTAGCTGCGGCTGAGTAGTCGCCACTGTGCAAAATCGTAGTGTAGATACCAAACGGCGTATACGACCGCTCTGCCTCAAATGGTGGGGCATTCGTGCTGAAGACGTAGAATACCTCAGAGTCCTTGTAGTTCCACGTGGCGGATATACCCTTGGATTTGCCTGGACGCCGCCAGTATTCGACTTCACCCTTGCCCCATACCAGCGACCAGCCCTGGCCTTGCAATACATTCCGCCAGTCACCACGGGCATTGTAATCATCGCCAGGAGTGCCTCCACGTTCCGGTTCCGGTCGCGCTGAAGCCACCTTGTCATCGGGCCTATACTCGTTGAATGAGCGCGCTATCTCAAGCAGAGCCTCACGGTCATCAGCACTTATAACCGGAATATCGCACAGATCGCCGCGCACGAGTATATAGGGATTGCCGGTCGGGTGGACTTCGACAGGAGAACCGGGAGCTATGGTATAGCCCCCTTCCCCTCTTGTCTCAATGGCGACTTTTACCTTGCCGTCAGGGTCGAGATACCGGGCAAGCGGCTGGTTCCCCTGGACCGGAGATTCACACCTGTAGTAGAGGTGGTAGCACTGCTTCGACCTGGGCGTGCGGACAAGCGGTAATGACTCTATGAGTTCGCCATAGCCGCATTCCTTGGCCAGATCCGCCCAGGCTTTGCACGAACCGGGCAGATCGAAGTCAATCCTCTCCAGGTTGCCGGATACCGCGCCGCCGATGATTGCTATGCCGTGGTTGCCGAGCGAGAACCACCCGCGCAGTGTCCGGTCGTCGGCTATCTCTGTTTTGTAGGCATCCCAGGCAACCGCGGGAGCCTTGCTGCCGTCCAATTTTAGAGGTATTACCGACAGCCCCGCTGCGGCATATCGCCGTGCCGCCAGATAAACCGATTCTGCCATCCTTGTGCCTACTCCCCATGAATCTGCATAAAAGCTATAATGAATTCCGCCTAGTCAAACATCACATATTGTCGATTCTTGTCCAACAGGTCGGCTATGAGCAAAGGTATTTTGTGGATCAGCCACAACAAATTGAGGGTAGTCCATATACCACATCGAACACCTTGCTCATAGCGTTGCTGAATCTCTTCAAGTTGTGTTTCAGAGAGTCTCATGCTCCAGTCCGTGCCGTTTCTCGATGCTTCGTTAAGCTCTCAAGGCAGTCTTTCCAGGTCTGGAAAAACGCGACTTCCGGCAGGCAGTGGAAGATATTCTCGCGATATCCGACCACACACAGCTTTTTGCCGAGTATGACGGCCATTCCGAACTCTACGTGCCTACCACCGCGAGAATGGCCGGAACGCGGTTCCTCGGTAAATGAAATCACCATATCTGCCGCCCACAGATCATTGCAGTCTTCCATTGCAAAGCGCTGCGGATCTGCGCCAGGCTCAGTCATCTCGTGTTTGCCATAGTGCCATCTGCTGGTTATGTGGTGGCCCGCAAATGCCAATTGTGCAGCATAGCCACACAGCTCTTTACGCCTGCCGTATCTTGCTGCAAGATAGATATTCATATTCCTAATCCTCGCTTACTACTCGAAGCTGATCCGGTTTGAACGACACCTGCCTGATACCGCCAAGCTCCTTGATTCGCTTGTCCATATTCACTGTGATGCACAACCCGACACCAGATGTGAAAACCACAGCTTCGATTCGCCCGAACTTGCCCCGTAGGAAGTAAATGTCATCCGGCCTGGCGACTTTCGCTTTTCCCCCATACATATCAGTTATTGTCTTGAACGACGGATAATGGCCGGATACAGCTACTTGTGCCCCTACCGGAAACCTCTCTTGCCAGATTTTGATCAGCCTCTGTTGATCTTCTCTGCGCAGGCGCTCCCTGCGTTCTTTTGGTGACTCGAATTCGCTCATCGTTTTACGCTCCCCCGCTTCGTGGTGCAAATAATGGCCCGACCACTGTGGCCGGGCCTCACCTCGCTGACCCTATTCATCCTCGAACGGATCGTCATCGTCTTTACTCTTGCTCTCGCCGACTGCGAACTCACCGCCGCCGACCGGCATAACAGACTGCTTCTTGTATGGCGAATAACTAAGTATGTTGGCGTAGGTTTTCTCGCCTTTAGACACATGTCCGACCATACCGAAGAATCGACGACCGATCAAATCGTCAGTGTCTATCTGCTCTCCACCTGCGTAGTCGATCTCGCGACCAAACGCAGCCGTTACCACTTTTGACAGGTTGGAGGGCTTGTCTCCGCCAGAGATTTTCTGAGAAGTCAGCACGTTTATCGACTTGCCTTTTGTTTCAACATCCTCGACCTCATCAGGCTTGACGATTTCGCACTTGATCTTGAACTGCGGTCCGTATTGACCTGTGTCCGATTCGATGTCGACAATCTGAAATAGATACTTTGCCTCCGGGATCATCTCGAACTGTGTTTCTTTCGCTGTAATTACCGGCATGTCTTTAGCTCCTTTTCTGATCTCTTTTAATCTGTCCATTAGCGGACTTCGCTGTCTGAGATATTCGCATTCTGGGTTCTGACATTGGGCATATGGCTGCCCTAATTCTGGGTCATACAAATGCTTCATAGGCTGCCCGCAGTGCGGACAGGGCCTGTCAGTCGTAAGCAGTTCGGCATAACCAAACTGCAGGGTCTCAAGCCGGACTGCCATCAATCAGCCCTCCCACAAGTCGTATGTGCCGCTGGACCGCTATCAGGTGCTTGCACAGCTTCTGTTCGTAGTCCATCCGACAAAGGAAGTCCATACAGGAACACTCCAGAAGATCAGTGTCGACGATGTATTTGCGCTCATCATCAACGGGATGACTCACCAGCCAGTGAGTAGCATCGATTTGCTTGAGCGTGTAGGCCCACAGCACTTCATCGCTTCGGATGATGCGCTCCGAATCGGCTGTGCGTTCGATTCGTCTGGGACCTACCGCTGTGATGATCATCACGCCGCCTCGGTATTTTCTGATATCCGAGCCGCACGCTTGGTCTCATCAGCTTCCAGTTCCTTGAGTTTGTTTTTCCAGAGGACAAGATCGGCCTCAAGGACTTCCAAGGAAACCTGGTCCTGTTCAAGCCGCTGTTTCTTGTTCATAATGCGAACTTCGAGCTTCGTCACTTCACGCTGAAGCATATTGGTCAAGTTACTCAATTCACGCCACCTCCTGTAGATGTTGGTTTCGATATACCTGTAACGCTGCGCTGATCTGTTGAGATAATGTGAGCGCCTCACCAGGTGTATATGCCTGTCGGGCACGCTCAACTGTGAGCACAATCTGGTTGCCGTATTTCCGCACGTGGTGATCGATGGTGCGCCCGGATGAGGCGGTCGCAACCAACGCTAATGCGATATCCCATGCCTCTTCCTGCGATACGACAATCTGACGATACATTGGGTGATTAATCGTGACTGGTGCTCCCGGGCGACTGGCAAGAATGAAAACCGGCAGCATTTCGCCTGCTTCATCGTCGAGAGGAAAATCGGGGTCATAGTGAGCCATCACGCCACCTCCGTGGACTGTGCGAATGCGCAGTATATCCTGAGCATATCGGTGTGATAAGCAGCATCTATACTCGCTTCCTGAGCCAACAATTGCTTCTTTTCAAGCTCTTCGCGAGCAGCAACGATTACCGCGTCCGACTCAATACGTCGATCCCTTTCAGCCTTGCGGGCAGCGTCATTTGAATACACTGGTTTGCCGTCACCATTTTGCTCAGCGCAGACGTCTGCCATTATTGCGGATTCTCTGCGAGAGATTGTGCGGTTTAACTCTGCAACAATCGTGTTGGCATTCAAAGCGGCCTTAGCACACTCTTTTCGCTCGTTGGCGTGATAGACAGCTCGTTGCGGTTCTGTCATATCGAAGTAGTTTTGGTCTTGCCTAGCATTCTTCATTCTTGTTCACCCCCCCCAGCATCTGCTGTTAGCTGCTTTTATTAACTCCCATATCATCTGCGCCCACATCGCTTCAGCCCTAATCATCAGATGAAAGATCGATTCCATCGCGAAGAGCCTCCTTGTCCGCGAAATAAGCTGCAATTATCAGCGGAACTGCTATGACTACACCCCCGATAACTAAACAAACAAAATCGCCTATCATACCACTCCCTCCAATTCCGCCAGCCGCCGCCTCAGATTTGCGATCTCCCTCTGCTTCGCTACCTCAGCCGGGTCCATATCCTCTTCAAGCGCTCTGCGAGCCTGAGCAAGCGCGAACGGCGTATCGCGCACGGCATCCACCAGAGCCGCGATCTCCGGACAGATCGCACCCGCCAGGTCGATAGCCAGATCGGGAAACGTCCGCTCCACCTGGCGCGTTTCGCCTGTGATCCGGCTGGTGACCGTGATCGGCTTGGGTTCAACAAAATCAATTGTTAGGTTCAGCGGTTTGCGCATATTTATAGTCTCAACATCAAAATCCTGGTATTTCTACCAGTAGAGCTTTTAGTCAAAATGTTATACAATTAAGCATAATGTTGGATGCAGTTATAGGCTCGGAGCCGCAATAGGCCCGGGCCATTTTGCGTTCTTAGGCGGCTTGGTTAACTTTCTTCTGTTCTGAAATATGCTGAACAAGGGCTATTGCTTTTAGCGCCCAGTCTGCAGTGACATCAATATTGCCGTTTTCGATATCAGTGAGTCCGCCACGGCCACCTTGGAAACCAAGAGCATCAGCAAGGTCAGACTGGGAAACTCCTGTTTGCTTGCGAGCCTTGAGAATATCGAAACCATTCATAAGCGCTTCCTCCGATGTGTCAACTGTTGTTGCCACTCATAGTTATACCATCATTATTGATGTGTGTCAACAGTTGTTGCCGTATTTTTTTAGGATTTTTTGTTCTCAGGCACTTATGGAATGTATAATGTCAACAGTTGACATCACAGAAGGTATGCGTATGCCACAAACAAACGAAAAATGGGGAGCCGCGATACGTTCGCTGTTAAACAAACATAAACTGACATTACGTGGAGCAGAAACCAAGACAGGTGGTGCTGTAACGCGCACATATATTTCTGAGTGGACTGCTGGCAAACTCCCTCAATACACAACAGCACTTGCTTTTCTTGAACATTTTCCTAGAGAAGAAGCTATTGAATGTTTAGAGGCCGGAGGATTTCCGGTCCCGCCAGACTGGCAAGAATCCGATCCCGTCAAAGCGGCTGGTCAGGTTCTTTTCCGCGATATGCCACAAAATCTACAAGGCAAAGCCAAAGAGATGGTTGATGCCGAGGTGGAAAAAGAGCTTGAGCGAATCCGGGAGAAATACGCTAAGAAGTTTCAGAACTAAAAAAACAAACTGAGAGCCGAGCAGTATAGGTTCTCCTAAAGATAGGGGAATACTATTGAGCAATAAAGACATCGAGAAAAAGCATTATCAGACATTTGAAAGCCTGAAGCAGGTTACTCATAATGGCATTGATTATTGGCTTGCGCGCGATCTGCAGGTTGCTCTCGACTATAGCCAGTGGCGGAACTTCGAACAAGTTATTGCAAAGGCCAAGACTGCCTGCGCAAATGCAGGACAACGTGTCGAAGACCATTTTGCTGACTTCAGCAAAAAGGTTGATATTGGTTCAGGCACCCAACGCGAAATAGCTGATGTAGCATTAACTCGTTATGCATGCTATCTCATTGTCCAGAATGGCGATCCGTCTAAACCAATCATTGCCAATGGGCAAGCATATTTTGCCATTCAAACAAGGCGGCAGGAACTTGCTGATGATGAAGCGTTCCAACGCCTTCAAGAGGATGAAAAGCGCCTATTCCTGCGTAATGAATTGAAAGAGCATAACAAGCAACTCGTGGAGGCGGCTCAGCAGGCGGGCGTAGAAACCACTCTGGATTTTGCAGTTTTCCAGAATCATGGTTACAAAGGACTCTACGGCGGACTTGACGCCAAAGGCATTCACCAGCACAAAGGGCTGAAGAAAAGCCAACAGATTCTTGATCATATGGGCAGTACTGAATTGGCAGCTAATCTGTTTCGTGCTACACAGACGGAGGAAAAACTACGCAGGGAGAATGTTAAGGGCAAGTTAAACGCAAACACCACACATTTCCAAGTTGGCCGTAAGGTTCGCCAAACCATCAAAGAACTCGGTGGCACTATGCCCGAAGACTTGCCGACTCCGGAGGAAAGCACTAAGAAACTGGAAAAACAAATTGGCAAATTGCCCAGCGCAGGAGATCAGTAACCCCGTATTTGCGGCGTTGCCTGATACGACACTAGACGACCACGTTTTCAAGACAACGCGGTTCAAAAGCTGGAACGATATGTTTGCTAAAGCAGGCGAAGAATATATCGCTAAGCAGTTAGGCTTTTAGTCTCAAGGTACCGTCATGATGACGGTACCTTTGTAAGTCAGTGTAGTAGGCAGTAGGTAGTGTTTGTCGATGAGTATACAATCCGGCGGTGGACACAGAGCGCGTGGAGCCATTTAGGACTTGAGCTTCCGTGTGATCTGCATTGTGTTTGTGACCACCTCGGCCTGAATATAGAGAGCATAGAATCCTGTGTGCAAGTGCCGGGCTACTATGTTCCTGGAGTCAGCGTGATCGGGCTGAATAACTATATCCCACAATCACGACTACGCTTTACTTTGGCGCACGAGATCGGGCATCATATCATCGGCCAGGCGACCGGCCACAAATACACTGTCGATCTGCCACGGTGGATGGAGCGGCTATGCGATCAATTTGCAACAGAGCTGCTTATGCCCGCCGATATGGTCCGCGAGCAGGCATCAGACCTCGGTCACCCGGACCGGTACGATAAGACCGGCACATTAGCCGCCAGGTTCGATGTGAGCATATCTGCTATGCGGCGGAGATTGCAAGAACTCGGGCTTGCATACAAACCAAGATTAATACCAACACATTACTGAGAACCCAGCAGTTTCAGGTTCTCCTACCAGGAGGAGAACGGTGAGTCAATTCATTGAGGTTGTGTTTTTAGAAATCCCGCGTGTAGGCGAGAGATGCCATATCCTGCTGAATGGCCAAGAAGCTATCACCTCACCTATTATTAACATACAAACGAATCCACAATATCCAGGCTGGTTCTTGGCAAGCACGCAATCTGGAAGTCAGTATACTGGACAAGTCAACATACAAAACAACCAAAAGACTTGCTCGACTCCTGCAACACCCACGGTGCAAATGAATACAAAATCGGGACAATGTCAAGTCTCTCCGTTGAAAAGAAATGTATGCTCGGGGATAATTGCAGGCACAGTGATATTATTGATTTGGCTTTTCTTGTCTACGTCAACTGGTAGTGAATCTAAAAACAACGAAGAAAATGCATTTATTATGTCTCAGGTCTTTGTTGAACGCAACTTAAAATCTCCTTCAACAGCTAAGTTTCCAACTTATGAAGAAGATAGTGATTCAGATGGCGTTATTGTGCATCACGATGGCCCTGGCACTTATATAGTAATCTCGGAAGTGAACTCTGAAAACAGCTTTGGTGCAATGATACGCAATTATTATTTGTGCAGGCTTACCTATAAGGAAAATAAAGATACTTGGGAACTTGATGATCTACGCTTTTCGGATACTAGCCCAGAGAGTTTATTATCAGGCGATGCCGATTCATACCAGTAATATTTCAAGAGGAATGCTATTCCTCTGCGTTTTACCATTCTGCTGCTCTCCCGCACCCTGCGCTCCGCGCCCCTACGCCGCCACGGTCCTGCGTATTCTGGACGGTGACACAATAGAAGTGCAGCGCGGCCAGACAATCGAGCATGTTCGCCTGTTCGGCATAGATTGCCCGGAAAAGAGTCAGGAATTCGGCTCCGAGGCCACCAAGGCAACATCCGAACTGGCGCTGAATAAACAGGTTGCCGTTGAACCTGTAAGCAAGGATAGGGATAACCGCGTTGTGGCTGTCGTGATCCTGCCGGGCAGGATTAACCTGAACCAAAAGCTCGTGGCCATGGGTATGGCCTGGTGGTGGAAAGAATACGCGCCAAAATCGACGGTGCTACCAAGGAACGAGGCTTCGGCGAAGTCGGCAAAACTCGGCCTGTGGGCAAAGAGCGAGCCAATCCCGCCATGGGAGTTCAGAGCGCAGCACAGAGGTAAGAGTATTGACGAGCCGACTGAGCAGCCGAAAAAGCAGGCTGTTGTCGGCTCCGTATACATAGCCAAGAGTGGCCATTGTTACCACCGCCGGGACTGCCGAACGATCCGGGACTCAAAGGTTACATCAATCAGCCGAGCAGAGGCTACAAAGAACGGATATCGAGCTTGCGAGGTTTGCAAGCCATAGTAAGGAAGTATCATGCCACGCAGACGAACAGGCACAATTCAGCAGCGCTCGGATGGTGACACAATAGCTGATTTATTTCATTGAGCAGTTGACAAACATATCATATGTGATATAATATCAAATGTGAGGCATATAATGGATTGGGAAGTAGAGCTTTATGCAAAAGAAGATGGGAAAATTCCGGTATTGGAATTTCAACGTAAACTTCCCGTCAAACACCGAGCAAAATCAGTCCGTGATGTTGACATGCTCGCAGAGTTCGGAACTCATTTGCGAGAGCCCTACGTTAAAGCTATTAAAGGTGAAAAATACAAAGGTTTGTGGGAGCTTAGAACGAAGTTTGCCAGTGATATATCACGTATATTCTACTTTCTACCGGTCCACAATCGCTTCATTTTGCTCCATGGATATATAAAGAAAGATATGAAATTGGATACTCACGAATTGGATATCGCAAAGAAATACATGGACGACTATATACGGAGGACACAAAAATGAACAAGCCCACCAGTGTTCCCTGGAAAAAAATAAGACAGCAGTTAATCGAAGAAGATTCTGAGTTCGCCACCGCATTGGAAGAACTGGCTCCGGAATATGAAGTTGCTCGACAACTCATAAAAGCCAGACTTGAACGGGGTATGACCCAGGAAGAACTGGCTGCAAAGGTCGGAACAAAGCAGAGTAACATCAGTCGCATAGAGCGCGGGCAGCAGAACACGTCCATTGGCCTGCTAAACAAAGTGGCAAAAGGTCTCGGCAAGAAATTACACGTGTCGATTGGGTGATACCGCCGAGAAAGTGAATATTCACACTAAATATTGCATGGTGTGACCTTTATGGTCATACCTTGACTTGAATCCAGACGCGCTAAAAATGTCCCTATCCGATCTCCTCAACTCACATAACAAAAACAACCAGGAGCCTCTCCAGCAAGAGCGCGCCCGGGCTTACGTACGCGTCAGCCACGAGCGCTCCGCCGAAAAGAACATCAGCCCCGAGACACAGCGCAAGCGGATTGAGGCATACGCCCGTGAACGCGGCTATGAGATTGTCCAGTGGTATGAGGACCTTGGTATATCGGCTTTCAAGGATGACGATCTGCGCGTCGGATGGAAGAGACTCCTTAGAGATGCCAAGGACGACCCGCACACAACAGTCGTGCTCGTATGGCGTTATGACAGGTTCAGCCGCGGCGATAACGCCCAAACTATCCAGCGTGATCTCCTCCGTCACGGCGTCCGCATAGAGTCGGCTGAAGAGGGCTATTACGACCCGGATAGCGAGACCGGCGCTATAATGATGCCTCTCACCTGGTCGCTGAACCGCCTCTTCTCTATCAAGCTGAGGAACGTCGTCATTCCGAATATGAAAACCAACTTCGAGCAGCGGGACCCTGAGACCGGATGGGCCTACAAGAACGGCGGATGGGCGCAGTGGGGATACAAAAAGCAACGGCTTAAGATCGGCAGATCAGCTAAACATACTGACATCTACAAGGCTATCTGGGTTCTCGATGACACGATAGTTGCAGGCAAGCCTGTGTGGCAATGGGCAAAAACTATGCTCTTGGACTGGCGACTTGGGCAGCACCTCGGATATGATACGATAGCCGCCAAACTAACCAGTGCAGGCGTTCCTACTCCGAGCAAGCGAGCGGCGTGGAGTCATACAACCGTTCAGGGGCTCATTGGCGACTGGACGCGGTTATATCAATATGCTGGTACCGCATTTTGGAACCGCGAGGACTGCACGGACCGCAATAATCGGCGGCAGCGCGATCCATCCGAATGGGTCGTTGTCCCGGATGCCCACCCTGCCATCATCACGGAACAGGAGTGTGACGACATTAGAAAGATGGTAGATAACAGAAGCAAACCCAAACCTGGCCGTAAAGGAGAAGAATCCCGTTTTGCGCTTTCGGGTGGTCTGTTGAAATGTAAACTCTGTAGTGCAAACTATGCTGGTATAAAGCGTAAATCAGGAGATTACTATGCCTGTGGTTCACATCTCTATCGACGCGGTGCGGATTGTGGGCCAGCGTGGAATATTCCAAGAGACACAATCGAGAACTTAATATTCAGCAAGATACTTGCCCGTATGCCGGACGATCCTACAAAGCTTCAGCAATGGGCGGATGAAATGAATTGCCAGATCGATGATTATTGGAGTGCTTTCACAGACACCTCCGCCGAGCGAAAGTGCGAAGCTAAGCGTCTTGAAAAACAACTCTCGAATTTGCTCGATGTTGCCGGTAGCGTTCAGAGCAGTGATGAACTGAAGCAGCGCATCAATGATACATCGGCATCACTTGAGCGACTGCGGCGAGTAAATGATGTCGAGAAGCCTGCCAAGGTGGATATTGACAGACTCAGGCAATTTAGGGACGAGGTAACTGAAGCGGCTGTGTCGACGGATTTCGCACAAAGAAGATCGATCTTGAAGAAGCTTGTTGTAGAAATAAAGGCAGATTCAGAAACAAAAACGCTCGAAGGTAACCTAATAGACCCCCGAGCGCTCGCAAATATACATATCGGTGGCGGTCCCAAGGGGAGTTGAACCCCTCTCCCGGCCTTGAAAGAGCCGTGTGCTAACCGATGCACCATGGGACCGCGCTTTGTTATTATACCAAAACAGGAAGTGTTGATCAATAGCTAGTCAGGTTCCTGGACTGTGAGCGGCTCGGGAGATTGCACACTCGCGCCGCTGTCTCCACCACCCGGTCGCTTGAAGAGCTTTTTCCGCAGGCCGCTCCAGAGGTAGTCGAGTTCGTTGACCTTGAGCAGCCTGAGAAGCACAAGATATACCCCACCGCCAATGAACATAGCCGCCAGCACGGTCAGGAAAGAGCCCATCTTGCTTTCGACACGGCCGATTGGGCGCTTGACTATAAAACTCGGATACGCCGACTCAAGACTCCGCCTGTTCTGTTTGGGCGATAGCTTCGCATCTTGAGGTGAAACGCTGCCGCTCTTGATGACCATATTCAGATCGTGCATCATCTCAAGGCGACCATCGGCAGTATTTAGGTTGCGCTTTGCGTCAGATGACAGCTTGGAATACAAATACGCCGACATTGGTGTGCTGCCCTCTTGAAGTGTGCGAGCAAATGCGACTGGCCTGCTTATATCGCCATCCTGAAGCTGCCACGAGCCGACCAATCGGGACATGCCCAGGCGCACCCCAAAACATACAACACCCATCACTGCGGCGGCAACAATAATGCGCCCGACGGTCTTCAGAATACTGCCGCCTTCGAGCCCATGAAGCTTTTTGCGCAGGAACCATACCAAGGCAAAGAAATGCAGCGAGACGGCTATAGTAGTGGCGAGTGCAATACCGCCGGTTCCCATCTTACGCATGAGAATGTAGTTGATCGGTATAAAAATGATAGTGGCGACAGTGCCTGTTGCAACTGGTGTAATTGTATCCTGCAGCGCAAAGAACCCGCGTGCCACAATCGCCTGGCCTGCCCAGGCAAATATCCCGAGAGAGTAATAAATCAGCGGTATTGCTGCCGTGCCGACGCTGGCGGGTCCAAACTTACCGGACATATAGACCGTGCGCACCAGTGGGTCGGCCATTATTATCATAAACATCATCGACGGAATGCTCTCGACCATGATCGCGCGCACTCCATAAGCTATGCCGCTGCGCATGTCATCGTAGGCATGCTTGGCGGCGTAGGTAGCAAGCAATGGAAGTATAGCCGTGCCTGCTGCCTGGGCAAAAATGCCGAGCGGCACCTGCATCAGACGATTGGCATTGTTGAGCGCGGCCGGAGACGAAGCAGAGACGAAACTGGCGAACCAGCGGTTGATAATAACATCGATCTGTGGAAGGCCCAGCCCAAACACCACGGGCAGGGCAAGCTGTGCAATCTTAATAACGCCCGAATGCCGCAGGTTCAAACTGGGATGGAACTCAAACCCGAGCTTGCGCATCCAATAATACGCATAAACGATGTTGCCTGCAAATGCGCCGATCAGTGTACCTATAGCGACACCGGCAATGTTGAACCAATGGCTGAGCACCAAAGCGCCGAAAATAATGCCGATGTTGTAGATCACCGGCCCGGCTGCCGTGGCGCGAAACTCCTGCCTGGACTGCAGCGATGCCATCATCAATCCGCCAAGGAAGAAGAATAGCTGGCATGGCAGAATGATGCGCGTCAGGAGAGTTGTCAATGGAATAAGCTCGGGATGGTGCTTTACAAACCCAGGGACCGCCAGCACACATACCAGCGGCTTCGCAAATATCCAAAACAGTATTACAGCGCCGCCCAGGACAATACCCATAAAGCAGGCTATGATGCTGAAAATTTCCCATGCCTCTTTTTGCCTGCCGGTGCTGAAGCGTTCGGTAAAGACCGGTATAAACGCAGCCGAGAGAGCTCCACTTGAAAGGAAAAAGTAAAGCAGGTCAGGCAGGTTAAATGCGGAAATGTATGCGCTCGTCGGCCCTGTCTGGCCGAACTGATGCGCAATGATCATGTCTCGGATCAGACCGAGAAAACGGCTGAGCAGCACCGCCACGAGCATGAGCCCGGCGGCTTTCTTAAAAGACTGGTGTGACGCCATAAATACCGGTATAAGAACCTGATTATCGCCCGGCATGCCTGATTGGCACACCATATGCAACAGGTCTTAATGATTCTCCTTCGAAAGAGTGTGTGGTTACATTCTTCGCCCGTCGAACATTCGGCGGGCCACTTTTTTGCCCTCTGTAGATACGCTTGGACAGCCGGGCCGGTTCCCAGGTTATGCTTACTTGCTGATTATCATCCTGAGCGAAACAATCAGCAGGAACACTCCGAACATTTTTTTCAGCACATGATCCGGGACCCCGGTTGCGAGCCTCGCACCAAGGTACCCGCCAACAAAGAAACCAACTGCCAGGATGGCGGCAACTTTAATATCTACTTGACCGGCTTTATAATACGCATAGGCCGCCAGAAACCCTATAGGCGGAATCATCATTGCGAGAGTAGTACCCTGAGCCTTGTGCTGCGAAAACTTGAAAAAATAAACCAAAGCAGGTATGACCAGCGTCGCTCCGCCAATGCCGATCAACCCACTTAATATCCCTGCCAAAAACCCAAGAATTGAAAAAGATAGCACAGTTGCCAATTTATCATACCCCTTATGCCGCAATGGACCTAAAGCCTACTATAGAATACTCCAAAAGGCTGTTCATTGGTAGAGCCAATCAGTCTTCCGCGAACCCGCAGCGCTCAAAAGCTCGAAACCTTAGCCCGATTGCTTTTAGTTCGACAGGAAAATATACATTAAGTGTAGAAGTTGAGCATATGACAGTCCTTATCGACTATTTGCATACCGTCGGCAACAGCCTTGCTAGAGGCGATTCGACCGAACATACTCATCGTCCGGCTCTGAAGGCGTTTGTCGAGAGCATTCATCCCGGCATTATGGCGACAAATGAACCCAGGCGCATCGACTGCGGCGCACCGGATTTGATTGTCACAAAGGGCCACACGCCGCTGGGTTACATTGAGACCAAGGACATCGGCAGGTCGTTGGATGAAGCCGAGCGAAGTGAACAGCTTTCCAGATATCAGGAAAGCCTCGGAAATCTCATTCTTACAGACTATCTGGAATTTCGGTGGTATGTCGGTAAGGAACGGCGCGCCGCTGCACGACTTGCCACATTCGATATAAATGGTAAGCTCCGTGAGGATCCCGATGGCAGCAAACAAGTTGTTGAGATTGTCAGGGCATTTCTTGAAACTCAAACTCCCACAGTGGCCAATCCTCGCGAACTTGCCCAGCGAATGGCGCATATCGCCCGGCTGATCCGTGAAACCATTACCAAGGCTTTGTCTCGGGAGTCCGATAGCGGCTCGCTCCATTCACAGCTTGACGGTTTTCGCGAAACTCTGCTCCACGACCTGACCGAAGAACAATTCGCTGATATGTATGCGCAGACGATCTGCTACGGTTTGTTCGCAGCGCGATGCAACACGTCCAATGGCGCGCACTTTACCCGTCAAGACGCGGCGTATGACCTTCCGAAAACAAACCCCTTTTTACGCAAGATGTTTCAGCACATTGCCGGTTATGACCTTGACGATAGGATAGCCTGGGCGGTGGATGATGTGGCGAACCTGCTTGCCCATGCGGATATGGAGAGGATACTTCAGGATTTCGGTAAGCGCACGCGACAGGAAGACCCGGTAGTTCACTTCTACGAGACTTTTCTGGCGGAATACGACCCCAAAATGCGGGAAGCCAGAGGCGTATATTACACTCCAGAGCCGGTGGTATCGTATATAGTGCGCAGCGTCGATCATATACTGAAAACGGATTTCGAACTGCCCGGTGGGCTGGCCGATCCCGCAAAGGTCAAGCTGAAGAATGGGGATAAGGAACGCGAAGTCCACAAGGTCCAGATACTGGACCCGGCGACGGGCACGGGAACATTCCTGCATGGCGTGATAGATCTAATACATGAATCGTTGGCGGGCAATCAGGGGATGTGGTCGGGTTATGTGCGCGATCATCTGCTTCCGAGGGTACACGGTTTTGAACTGTTGATGGCTCCGTATGCCGTCACGCACATGAAGCTCGGTCTGCAGCTCCAGGAAACGGGTTACGATTTCGAGGCGGACGAAAGGCTGCATGTCTATCTCACCAACACTCTTGAAGAGGCCGAAAAATACGCCGGGCACAGCCTGTTCTCTCAGTTTATTGTTGAAGAAGCAAACGCGGCAAGCAGGGTAAAGAAAGACGTGCCGGTGATGGTAGTTTTGGGAAACCCGCCGTATTCAGGCCATTCGGCGAACAAGGGCCAGTGGATAAACGACCTCCTGCACGGCAAGGACACGCTTACCGGCAAGCCGACCGAGAGCTATTTTCAAGTTGACGGCAAGCCGCTGGGCGAGAAAAACCCCAAGTGGCTGAATGATGACTATGTAAAGTTCATACGTTTTGCGCAGTGGCGAATAGAGCAGACAGGCCATGGCGTTCTCGCCTATATCTCGAATCATGGCTATCTGGACAACCCGACTTTCCGGGGCATGCGCCAAAGCCTGATGAACACGTTTGATGATATATATGTTTTGGACCTACACGGCAACAGCAAGAAGAAAGAGCACTGCCCTGACGGGTCAAAGGACGAAAACGTATTTGATATTCAACAAGGTGTGGCTATAGGGATATTCGTCAAGAGGCCTCACAAGGGTAAGCACGAGTGCAAAGTAAGGCATTTTGATCTTTGGGGAAAGCGGCACGAGAAATATGAATGGCTGTCAGAAAACAGCATCCCAACTACGCAGTGGACTGAAACCGCGCCCTCCGCGCCATTTCATATGTTTGCTTCACAAGACGACAAACTGCGTGAGGAATATGAAAAGTGCTGGAGCATCCCAAGCATATATGTGCTCAACAGTCTTGGTATCGCAACGGCTCGTGATTCGTTTTCGATTTGCTGGACAGAGGATGATATCTGGCAGGTTGTGCAGGATTTTATTTCAATGGATGCCGAGCAGGCACGCAGGCGTTACTCGTTAGGTGCGGATACACATGACTGGAAAGTGCCTCTTGCGCAAAAAGATGTGGTCGAGAGTGGACCCATGCGGAAACATTTAGTTCGCATTAATTATCGCCCATTTGATATCCGTTATACGTATTACACAGGGCATTCTGGAGGATTCCATTGTAGACCACGTGATGAAGTGATGCGCCATATGCTCAACGGAGAAGGCAATCTTGCTATCAGCACTACTCGCTCTGTGGAGATAGGACGCGACTGGGAGCATGTTTTCTGCATGAGGGACCTGACTCAGCTTCACAGTGTATCACTCAAGGAGGTTAACTATCACTTCCCTCTATATGTTTATCCCGACCGTATGTCTAACGGCACCCTCTGGGAGGACGAGTATGCAAATTCTCCCGGCAGAAGGCGGCCCAATCTTTCGCATCAGTTCATAGCCGATTTCTCAAAACGGCTCGGCATGACATTTATTCCTGACGGCAAGGGAGACCGCGTAAGCACATTCGGGCCTGAAGACGTGTTCGACTATATGTATGCCGTGTTCCATTCGCCGACATACAGAGCGCGCTACACCCAGTTCTTGAAAATAGACTTTCCGCGCCTGCCTCTGACAAGCAACCCGGCGCTCTTTATTCGGCTGTGCGAATTGGGGGCAGAACTGGTTGCTCTGCATCTTATGGACAAGACCGGAAAAGCTCCGGCTGCCTATAACCAGCCGGGGACAGATGTTGTTGAGCGTGTTCGATATACCGAACCGGGGCAGGGAGCCCAAATCGGCAGAGTCTGGATAAACGATACGCAGTATTTCGAGAATGTGCCGCCGGAAGTCTGGGGCTTCCATGTCGGCGGATATCAGGTCTGCCAGAAATGGCTCAAGGATCGCAAAGATCGCAAACTCTCATATGACGATCTGCTTCATTACGCGCGTATTGTCGCCGCGCTTGGCAATACAATTCGCCTGATGGAAGATATAGACAAGGCGATTGAAGAATACGGCGGGTTTCCTATAACTTGAGCGCCATGCTATCAAATAAATAGACTGCAATTATACAACTTCATGTGTTTGAACCATCAGCATGTTGGGTATCTATATAGTGTCGTAATAAAGGATAGAGGTGATATGTTATGGCACGCGAAAAGACTCTTGCAAGAAGAGAGCCGAGTGAAGTTGAAACATTGGAACCGTGGAACACATTTAGAGACATGGAGCGGATGTTTAGAAACTTCTTCGGCGTACCGATGGTTCGACCTCCGAGAATGTGGCTCAGAGAGCTAGGTGAGTTTACACCGGAGGTCGATATGAAAGAGACCGATAAGGAACTCATACTCTCGGCGACGATTCCGGGAATGACAAAGGACGAGATAGATATAGACGTTACCGGAGATGAAATCACTATCTCCGGCGAGAGAAAGACCGAGGAAGAAAAGCCCGGTGAAAGGTATCATGTTCGCCAGCAAAGCTACGGAGCATTTCATGTCCGCTATTCATTGCCGGCAGAGGTAAAGCCGGAAGAGGTGAAGGCCAGCTACAAGCATGGCATTCTTGAGGTCATTATGCCCAAAGCGGAAGAAATGGCAAAGCATAAAGTGGCAGTCGAAGAGACGCAATAACAAGTTGTTTGCCTTTTGATCTAGGTGGGAATGTAGAAGTGGGAAATCCGTTAATGACGGAAGACCTATCTTTCTTCTCCTTTCGAGTGCTTTAAGTTCCCGCAGGAGCCATAAAGCTTCAAGCGGGCCCGCCGGTCCATGTGATCGGCGGGTCTTTTTTATGGCTCAACCCGGTAGATTTGCCAGTGGAATATAGGCATGCATTGTGATATCCTTTGAATATGGATGCTTTAAGAGTAAAGATAATGCCTGTCAATGCGGCAGTGTTAATTGTGGGTTTGCTGGACTTGATTACAACAGTATTTTGGCTGGCAACCGGCTGCGTGATTGAGGTCAACCCCATTATGGCTGCAGTGCTGAAAACGGGGTTAATGCTCTTTATTTTTGTAAAGGTTGCCACACTGGGGGCTTACGTCGCTGTTATGGAATGGTATAGACGCCACAGAAATCCCGCTTTTGTAAGTGCTGTCGGCAATTTCACTGTGCTGGCGTACATCGGTATCTACGCAGTCTCATTTTACGGCGTCAACCACGCTTACTTCATTAGATAGACTTAAGCAGCCTGCTTCTTATATCCACGTTTTTCGATGACCTCCACAAACGCTTTCACTAGGTCCGGGTCAAACTGCGTACCCGCACAGTTTTTCAGCTCGCTGACGGCATCCTCGACGGTCATAGCCTGCCTGTAAGACCGATTGTTGGTCATGGCATCAAACGACTCGGTGATCGCAATAATGCGGGCGAGCAGCGGAATATTCTTGCCTGCGAGCTTTGCCGGGTAGCCTTTGCCGTCGTAGCGCTCGTGATGGTGCTTGACTGCAGGTACAATCGAGCTCATCTGCTGCATACGCTTGAGTATGCAGGAGCCCAGCCTCGGCTGGTTTTCGATCTGCTTCCATTCGTCGACTTCGAGAGGTTCGGACTTTTCCAGTATTGCCTCGGGCGTAGCTATACGGCCGATATCATGCAGCAGCGCTGCTATTTTTAGGTTGTTGATCTCTTCAGCCGACATTTCTATTGATTCTGCCAGCGCAACCGACAAGCTCATCACCGAGAAAGAATGTCCACGGCTGTGGCTGTCTTTGGCATCCGCCATTGCAGCAAGCGCTTCGATTGCGCTTGTGTCGTCATCGTCCAAGAGCGGTTTAACATGGCAGGGTTTAGCCCGATAGGAGCAGTGGAATTCCTCTCGATATACATAACAGCGGTTCTTGCCCTGCTGCTTGGCATAATATAGCGCCGCGTCTGCGTTCAGAACGAGTTGATGATGGCTTTGCCCCTGAGAGGGATAACCGGCTATACCCGCGCTGACAGTCATCTGCTTGTTCTTGCCGAATACGCTCTTGCTGCGCTTGGCGGTCGTCTTCCTGATTCTTTCAGCCACATCAAGCGCATCTGCAGGCTCGGTTTCGGGAAGAATAATAACAAACTCCTCGCCGCCGTATCGGGCAAGTATGTCTATGTTTCTGACACAGCCTGCGCATATATCTGCGAACCACTTAAGCAGTTTATCGCCTTCCTGATGGCCCCAGGTATCGTTGTATGTTTTGAAGTTATCCAGGTCGAACATAATCAGAGAGAGAGGACGACTATAGCGATTTGCCCTTTCGATCTCAGTCGATAGCCTCTCCTGAAAATAGCGGTGGTTGAAGATATCGGTCAGGCCATCCACATTGGCGCGCTGCTCGGCATTGCGCCTGTGGTATACCTCCATATCAAAGAGATGCCCAATAATGCCCGCAATGCTTATGCAGATGATCTGCCAGGAGAAAAATGTGAGGTAGTGACTTTGAAAGTTTACCTGCAGATTGTCCAGCAGCATACGATAGACTTCCGGATTACCCCAGTCGGCCGATTCCGCGCCATATGCCCAAACTCCGACAATGTATGACATCGTAGCAAATAAAAAGCCACACAAGTAGAAGATCAGGCGGTATTTCAAAGTCAATGCGTATCGATTTTCAGTCATCCGTTATCCTCGTAATGCGCGGACGCACCTATTAGTATTATTGGGGATAAAGGGGACTTGCTATAGGTGATTTCTTGCCTCCAGACGTGAATTCACGGATTTTGTGCTGATGGGGCACAGTAGAAGCGCTGTGCCCCATTTATATGCTTGCTATGTCAAGGCCGCGGCAAGATCTGCTTCGGGTGTGCTTATTGGAGCTATATTAAAGTTCTCAACGAGAGCATTGAGGATCGGCGGTGTAACGAATGCCGGCAGGCTGGGACCGAGCTTGATATTCTTTATCCCAAGATGCAAAAGCGTAAGCAGTATTGCGCATGCTTTCTGTTCGTACCAAGAGAGGATCATCGAGAGCGGCAGATCGTTTACACTGCAGCCGAACGCCTCGGCAAGTGACATAGCAATCTTTATGGCAGAATAAGCATCGTTGCACTGGCCGACATCCAGGAGCCTTGGTATGCCGTCTATGCTGCCGAAGTCGAGTTTGTTGAACCTGTATTTACCGCAGGCCAGCGTCAGGATCACGCAGTCTTTCGGCACCTGCTGCGCGAACTCGGTGTAGTAGTTTCGTCCCGGTTTTGCGCCGTCGCATCCGCCAATAAGGAAGAGATGCCTTATGACGCCGCTTTTTACCGCATCGATCACTTTTTCAGCGACTCCCATTACAGCATTTCGCCCAAAACCGACCATGATTGTTTTGTCGGGTCCGTCCTCCGTAAAACCATCAGCGGCCAGAGCGGCGTCAATCACGGGAGTGAAATCTTTATCTTCGCCGATGTGTCCAACTCCCGGCATCGCGACAAGGCCGGTCGTGAAAATCCTGCCCTTATAGGTCTCTCTGGGCCTCTGAATACAGTTTGTGGTCATCAAGATCGCGCCGGGAAACGCGTCAAACTCCTTTACCTGGTCCTGCCAAGCGCCGCCGTAGTTGCCCACCAGATGTTTGAACGCTTTGAGCTTGGGATATGCGAGAGCCGGGAGCATCTCCCCATGCGTATAGATATTAATCCCCTTGCCTTCAGTCTGCTTAAGCAGCAGGTATAGGTCCTTGAGGTCATGACCTGAAACCACAATCGCCTTGCCCTTAACCGGCTCTATGCGCACGGCAGTCGGCTCTGGATGGCCGTATGCGTCGGTGTTGGCTTCGTCGAGAAGCTCCATAACTCGCAGGTTCAGTTCGCCCACCCCCAGGCTCGCTGCAACCAGCTCGTCAACAGTAGGCTCAGCCTTGGTGAGCAGATTTAGGTATTCATGGAACTTGGCATATACGGCATCATCTTCCTTGCCTAAGATCTGCGCATGGTCGGCATAAGCGGCGGCGCCCTTGAGGCCGTATGTCACAAGTTCCTGCAGACCGGTAATATCTTCGCCAAGCGCATTCTTTCTCGAAGGTATTCCGATCTGGGTGCCCCGCGCGACAAGTCCGTCGATATCATCTTTGGGAACCCACGACGCAGGTCCTGTAAGTAAGTCGGGGATTTTGCCCGCCTTTGCAGTGGCATCCTCATATAGCTTTTTGGCTTTATCCTTTATCCTTCCGGCCTTGATGAGCATATCTTTCAGGCGCTCAGGATCAAAATCTACATTTGTGACTGTAGCAAACAGCGCCTGGATGATGAAAACGTCTATACGGCGGTCTTTTGCGCCGAGTCGATCAGCTCTGAAAGCATACATTGAGATACCTTTTGAAGCGTATACGAGCAGGTCTTGAAGCGCGGCAGTTGCAGCGTCTTTGCCGCACACACCACGAACAGTGCACCCCGTCCCCATTGCTGTTTGTTCGCATTGGTAGCAAAACATGTTCATTCGCATTCTCCTCATATTATATGTTGAAAGCTGGATGCCCAATATTGCGACCCAGGACAGCGGTATTTTACCGTTATCAGCCCGATATTTATTTGACTTTGATCAGATTATCAAATATATTCTCTGGCTTATATTGTTTGACAAGTCAAATTAGATGGACCTGATAAACAATAGTTTGCGGAAGCTGAGACAAAAACCGCTAATTAGCAATTAACCCATTGACAAATGCGTGACTCAGACGCATAATACATTGATGCTTAATATGCCTCATGGCAGGGTGTTTGGCTATGCACCCTCACAAAGGGAAGTATCGGCGATTATTGCCGCTGCAGCATGTATGGCATTGTATATGCAGTCACACATGTCGTCAAGTAGGCAACATCTGCAATTGATGCGCGGATAATATTTTGCGCTTTTGAGTATTTGTGTAAGGAATACAGGTTGCGTCCTGGCATTCGCGAACAGACCATGACAATGCCTCAAGATGAGCTTTTGTAGCCGGCAATATAGACTTAACGGTTGCTATAGTGTATAATTATTAATAGCCTTGGGCTTGCAGAGCAAGTTATCGACAAAATTAGTCTGAGTTGTCAACAAGGCGTTAGAAGCACACACATATATCTTACGTCAGTTTTTGTCAGTAAGGGCGAGATGGTATAATCCTGTTTCGCTACAATGGAGTGCGTGGTATTTAACTCCGGGGGGGCTGGTCATGAATGCATTGCCGGTACGACCGCAACAAGTGGCGGATGCCGATCAAAGGCTGAGGTATTTCGATGACCTCGAGAGATGGGGATTTGAGATTGCCTATTGCGCTTTTGACGCTTATCCCTATGACGAAGTTGTCGGCGTGCTCAAGGATTCATACACTGGATTTGTCACCGAAGCTCATAAGCGCGGTTATCCCGCCTGTGTGCAGATACAATCCACAATCTGTGCGGCTGACAGGGTCGGAATCGAAGAAGCTCAGTATGATGCCGACAACAATCCCATCAAATGCAAAGAAAACGGTTTTTACGCCTCGTTTGCATCCGATGCATGGAAAGACTATCTCAAAGAGTTGACCTCGCTGTTTGTAAAGCAATATGGCTTTGACTATGTTGTCTTCGATGAACCTCTTTTTAAGGTCGACATTCCCGGTTCCAATGATCGGTTCTATGCGAAATTTGCTGCAGAATATCCGAATGTGAAATACCCGCTCTCGCGAGAAGAAAACGCCGAATACCTGATGGTTCAGGATGCGAAGGCGCGAGTTGTTGAAGAGTTTTGCGCTGATTTGGTGGCGCACGCCAAGTCAGTGGGCGTAAAAAAAGCGGGCGTAATTCACTTGTCCTTTATCCCTGCCCAAAATCCTCCCGACAGCGCGTTTAACGCGTCATGCAATATTGGCAGGATCGCGAAAATTGACGGCCTTGATTTTTTGGTAGCAGGGACAAGAGGCTTGATGCGTACCGGCGATGAAACATCAGCCTCCGGCAAACTCGGTTATATTGAAATGCTCTCTCATGCGCTTGGAAAGGATGTTATCGCTCTAGACAGTCTTGTAGAAGATCGCACAGGTTCCCCGGAGCTTGTTCCTATTGATATCTACACAGACACCATGCTTTCATCTCTTGCGGCGGCTCCATGCGGATTCGGCACACCCTGGCATGGTGAGCGTTCCGGTAAGGACGACGCCCACATGAAGGTATTAAAACCTGCAGCAAGCGCAGCCAGAAGACTCGGGTATCCCAAATCGCCGGTGGCTTTTGTTTTTTCCTACTCCGGCACCAGGCATGTCGAGCCCCTGACATACGAAGGTGTATTTTCGCACTATATGGCCCTGGCAAAGCAGATGGCAATTGATGCCCATATTCCGATGCTCACGTTCCACGCGGACACCCTTGACAAGGACCTTGAGGAGCATCCAGAGGTCCAGGTGCTTATCTTTGAAGAACACTTTCCCATGAGTGTAGAGCAGATGCTTGTAATAAGAAACTGGTGGCAAAGCTCGGAAAAGCGAGCTGCCATTGCTTTCGGTTCGGGTAAGGGTTTCAACGCAGACCCCAGTCTGCCGGGCACACAGCCATGTGCGCTCTCCCAGCCTGGAATACTGGAACTGATAGGGCTCAGGCAGGAAGAGGACATGACCATCGCCTTTGATGAACCTGTCGAGCTCAATGACGTTTCACGAGTCCGGCGTTCGGCTTTCCTGGGTGATGAGCCGCTGAAAGTGAAGCAGGTTGCCGATATTCGCCGCATCTTTGGTTCACGCGCAAGTGTTTTGTATGAAGTGGACGCGGAAGGTACAAAAGTGCCGGTGGTAGCCGAGTGGCGCGACCGTTCTACACTTGCCGTCTTTTGCGGTTTCGGACTTTCACCGGAGACTGCCTCTATGGCGGAGAATGCGGTCAAATATGTGCTTCGAGAGGTAAGCGCTTCCAATCTGCTGATTGATTCATGCAGTGAAGGAATACTCTGGAATGTAAACGCCTCCAACTATCTGATCGTGACCAATATATCGGATAGTGAAGGGCATGCCGTTGGCAGGCCAGGTCGAGCAAACTTATGGGATGTGCAGGAAGAGCGCTTGCTTGCAGACGGTGACCCCCAGATTACGATTGCACCGCACTCGTTCAAGCTCTATAGAGTAGTAGGACGAAGATCAAAATTCTACGATGTGCAAGGCGCTGGGTGCATGCGAAAGCTCGTCGACGGCTCCGGCAGAGCGGAAATAGAACTGCTCGCCGGACAAAAGACAGTGTTTGTTCTGCGCAGTTCGCCGAAAGAGATTATAGTGGACGGTAAATCGTGCACGGTTTCTCAGGAAGTCAGAGACGGGGTTTATTATGTCACGCTGCTGCAATGCCGTCCGGGAGAACGTATCATCACCCTTAAGTGGTAATAAGAACAGTATGTTTTAGTTTTTGTCGGCGAGTGGATAATCCACTCGCCGCTTTTGTGTACGGCAGCAGGATAAGGGTATACTCATAACTATGAGCGACGATGCATACGATGTGGTCATTATCGGCGGCGGTCCGGCCGGACTATCATGCGCTCTGTATACGGCGCGCGCAAAGCTCAACACGCTGGTGCTGGACCGCGCCCCAGGCGCAGGTGCGCTGGCTTCAACCGCGAAAATCGAGAATTATCCGGGAGTAAGGGGGCCGGTGGCCGGCTCGGACCTGCTGGACACGATTCGAGACCAGGCGACGAACTTCGGCGCCAATTACTCCAAAAATGCTGTGATGGCGGTCGATCTGATCTCTGAGACAAAGACATTCTACACTCCGGCAGGCACGTATCACGGTCGCACGGCCGTTATCGCAACCGGTTCGCTCGGCAGGCATGAAAAAATCGACGGCGAGGACGATTTTCTCGGCAGAGGAGTCAGCTACTGCGTCACTTGCGACGCGGCGTTCTTCAAAGACAGAGCGGCTGCTGTGGTCGGCCAAAACGAAGTCGTAATGGAGGAGGCTTTGTTCCTTTCGCGGTTTGCACAAGTCGTACATTTGATTACGCCGATGAGCCGCCTTAGGGGGACCTCCGAACTGCTGGATGAGATCATGTCAACGCCCAATGTTGTCACTCACGTCGGGCTTAAAGTCAAGCAGATCGTGGGCGAACAGGCTGTAACGGGCATCATCGTCACCGACAAGGCCGGATTGGAATCGCTGCTGCCTCTTGAGGGAGTATTTATGCTTTTATCGGGGACAGCTCCTATAACCGATTTTCTCGGCGGTTCATTGAAACTGCTGGCGGAAGGCTGTGTCGATGTAGATTGCAATTTTGCCACAAATTTGCCCGGCGTTTATGCAGTCGGCGATGTCACATGTCTACATCCTAAACAGGCCATAATCGCCGCGGGAGAAGGGGTAGTCGCGGCGCTTGCAATCGACAAATTCCTTTCCAGCAGAGAAAGGACCAGAGTAGACTATATATAAATAGTTTGAACCTGGGCCGCTCCGGGTAGTTTTTTTAAGCAGGCAGGAATATTGACTTGATCTCACTAATACTACGTTTGAACTTAATCATTAAATCCGCAAGAACAAGGAGATAACGCAAACACAATGAAAAAAGCCGCCATTTGGGTAGCCGCTGCCGGTGTCGCTGTAATACTCACCGGCTGTGGAAAAAGTTGTAAAGTCGCTAATGTCCCCGCTACCGTCGCCACCGTCAACGGCCAGGGCATACCTGCTTCGCAGTATCTGGACATGACCAGCCGAAGAGCGGGTCGAGATGTGCTGTCAAGCCTGATTGAACAAAATATCATTCTGAAATGGGCCAAGGATGAAAATGTCCCTCCGACACAGGACCAGATAAACAAGCAGATTGAAATCCTGAAACGCGATGGAGTATATGACCGCCAGGTAAAGCTCCTTGGCGAAGATGCGATCAAATCCGAGCTGACCGCTATGCAGGCGCGAATAAATCTTGCCAAAAAAGTTTCCAAGGTAAGCGACAGCGAATTGAAGTCAGCTTACGAGATGATGAAACAGCGCTATATTCACGGTCCGCGCAAGTATGTGGCGCTGATTATTAACCCCGACAAAAAAAAGATCGAGGATGCTGCCAAGGCAGTTAAGGGCGGTATGAGCTTTGATGACGCCGCAGCAGAGTATTCCGACAAGCGTTTTTCTATGGGCGGCGGTCCTATTGAGATTTGGATAGCCGAAGGCCAGCAGGGAATGCCCAAAGAGCTTACCGACGCTGCCAAAAACACCAAAGTCGGCGAAGTAAGCGAGGTCTTTTCGTTCGGGCAGACAGGCATGCCGACCAACTACGCTGTAATGAAGGTGACACAGGAGCAGCCGAAAGCCAACTTGACCCTGAAAGATGTAAAGGATGAGGTTGAGGATGCGGCGGCGCTGCAGAAGTCGCAGATGGACCCCAAGTTCACCCAGGCTCTAAATGACAAGAAGAAAGCCGCCAAGATCACTATCGACATCCCGTATCTAAAGGATGTAGCAGGCACCATAAATAACCCGCCTGAAACTCCTATGGCGATGCCGACTCCACAGAGGGTTGCTCCTAAGGCCAAGAAATAGCCATATTTATTATGTATCGGCTTGCTTTCGGGCAGGCCGATACGCCCATCTCCGCAACAGATCTCCTGTCTTGCCTCAAAATGCGACATGCGCGCGTAAGTCGGGAAGGAATTGACCGCAGCGTCGACTAAGTACTGTCAGAGTTGGTTGTGACCCATGTTTACGATACCAATGCAGGAGGAAATTGCATGTATAAGATAGCTGTCCTCGGCGGTGACGGGACCGGCCCGGAAGTCGTCAGAGAGGGATTAAAAGTTCTGGAGGCCGCAAGCCATAAGGTCGGTTTCAAATATGAGACAGTCGGCTACGATTGGGGCGGCGACCGATATATACGTACCGGCGAGGTTCTACCCGCCTCCGCAATCGACGAGATGAAAAAATACAATGCCATCTACCTGGGCGCAATCGGTCACCCGGATGTAAAGCCGGGCATACTTGAAAAGGGAATTCTCCTCGCTCTCAGGTTCGGGCTGGACCAGTATATCAACCTACGCCCCGTTAAGCTCTATCCCGGCGTCGAAACGCCTTTGAAGGACAAAGGACCGGCGGATATAGACTATGTAGTCGTGCGCGAGAACACCGAGGGCCTGTATACGGGCGCGGGCGGCGTCCTCAAAAAGGGCACACCCGACGAAGTGGCCGTGCAGGAGTCGATCAACACTCGTAAGGGTGTCGAGAGATGCATCCGCTATGCTTTCGAGTATACCCGAAAGCGCAACAAGGATAAAAAACTCACACTCTGCGGCAAGACAAACGTCCTGACATATGCTTTTGATCTTTGGGACCGGGCATTTAATGAAGTTGCCAAGGAGTATTCCGATATCACCACAGACTACGCCCACGTGGACGCAACCACCATGTGGATGGTCAAGAATCCCGAGTGGTTCGATGTAATCGTCACAGACAACATGTTCGGCGATATCATCACTGACCTTGGCGCGATGACCCAGGGCGGAATGGGCATTGCCGCCGGCGGCAACATCAACCCCGAAGGCGTCTCCATGTTCGAGCCCATCGGCGGTTCGGCGCCTAAGTATACGGGTATGAATGTTATCAATCCGCTTGCCGCAATCGGCGCGGTTCAGATGATGCTGGAGACTCTCGGCGAGTCGAAGGCCGCTGATATTATCGACAAGGCCATTGCCTACGTCACAGGCAATAAGCTCAAGAGCATGAGCGCAGGCAAGATGGGCTACTCCACCACCGAAGTCGGAGATATGGTAGCCCAGTTCGTCGCAGACGCTTCCATTTAGTATTTGATATTTTGTATTTTGTATTTCGTGGTTGGCCGGGGCTTGGGCTCCGGCTTTTTTCATCCGATGTAGTATAATGATGCTTGAGGCAATTAGAGGTCAAATATGTCCTTTCCCATAAACCGAATGAGAAGACTGCGCGCATCCGATACTCTGCGCAGAATGGTACGCGAGGTATCCGTCTGCGTTGACGATTTGATATATCCACTCTTTGTCGCTCATGGGCTGGATGTTAAACTGCAGGTCCCGTCGATGCCGGGTATATATCACTTCAGCGTGGATGCCCTGGTCGATGAAGCAAAATCAGTGCGCGACTTAGGTATTCCCGCAGTGCTCCTGTTCGGGCTGCCCGCCAGTAAAGACGAATTTGCGTCAGAAGCATACGCGAGGGACGGCATAGTACAGCGGGCAGTATCGACTCTGAAGCGTGAAGTCCCCGAACTGGTAGTAATCACCGATGTCTGTTTATGCGAATACACCTCACACGGCCACTGCGGGATAGTGCGAGACGGCGAAGTGCAAAACGACGAGACACTCGAACTGATAGCGCGGACGGCCGTCTCCCATGCCGAAGCCGGTGCGGATATGGTCGCGCCGTCGGATATGATGGACGGCAGGGTAATGGCTATCCGCGAAGCATTGGACGACCGGGGCTTTATCAACACGTCGATTATGGCCTATTCGGCAAAGTTTGCGTCGGCGTTCTATGGCCCATTCAGAGACGCGGCTGGATGCGCGCCTCAGTTCGGAAATCGTGCAAGCTATCAGATGGACCCTCCGAACCGCCGCGAGGCTCTTAAGGAGATCGCGCTGGATGTGGAAGAGGGAGCGGATATTGTGATGGTTAAGCCGGCGCTCTCTTACCTCGACATTATAAGTGACGCGCGGGCGTCGTTTGACGTGCCGGTGGCTGCCTATAACGTCTCAGGTGAGTACTGTATGGTTAAAGCTGCTGCGCAGGCCGGATATATAGACGAGCGCAGAATCGTGTCCGAAATCCTTACATCAATCAAGCGCGCGGGAGCTGACCTTATCATTACGTACTCGGCCAAGGACTTCGCGAGAACAATTTGAGATTTAGTATTTTATATTTTGTATTTGCAAGCACACTCAATTGTATATGCCGGGAACACCGGACGGGTAATACTCATTCTAAGTAATACAAGACCGCCATATTGGAGCAGAGCTCGTGCTTAGAGTATCCAATCTAGTCAAATACTATAAGAAGACACTTGCTGTAGACGGCCTTTGGTTCGACGTGGCTGACGGCGAGATTGTCGGTCTGCTCGGCCCGAACGGCGCCGGAAAGACCACAATCTTGCGATGCATTACGGGTATTGTCCAACCGTCCGAAGGCATAATAGAGGTTGACGGTATCGACCTGGAGCACAATGAGCAGGAGGTCAAGCGGCGGATTGCGTTCGTGCCGGAGGTCCCCACCCCCTACGAGATGCTCACCGTAACCGAACATCTCAGGTTCATCGCAATGGCGTATCAGACAATGGAGAGTTTCGAGACGCGCGCCGAGCATTTGATGAGGCGTTTCGATCTCTATGAAAAGCGCAATGATCTGGTGTTGAGCCTCTCCAAGGGCATGAAGCAAAAACTGGCGATTGCATGCGCCTTTATTCACGATGCCCGCGTGATACTCCTTGATGAGCCGCTTATCGGGATCGACCCAAAGGGTGTCCACGAACTAAAAGAGATGATCGCGGATGCCAGAGATGCAGGCAAATCGATACTCATCAGCACACATATGCTCGATACGGCTGAGCACCTGTGCGACAGGATAATAATAATACGCGAGGGCAACATACTCGCTGAGGGAGACCTCAAAACCCTGCATGAGCGGGCCAAAATGGGCAATGACGCTACGCTCGAGGATGTGTTCCTGAGTTTGACCGAGGAGAAGCAAACCCTTGAGACCCCTGCTATACCTTGAGCTGAGACAGTTTGTCAACTCGATAAAGAACTCCATCCGCAGCCCCAAAAGGCTGATTCCGTTTCTGTTGATGGCTGCTTACGTTGTGTCGATGATGATTCAGGGGCTGGTCGTGTTCTCGAGCGGAGTCAGGCCGAGACAACCGGACTTTGATGCCTTGCAGGCAATTCAGCCGGAGGTAGTTGAAGCGATCCTCTTCATTGTCCTGAGCGTTGGATGCATGATGGTTATCTACAATTCCTTTAGCTCGGGCGCTCTCATCTTCTCGATTGCCCACATCGACTTTCTATTTCCAACCCCGGTCAGCCGCAGACATGTTCTGCTGATCCAGCTTATCAAGGACTACCTCAAGAACGGCTTCTATGTAACATTCCTCTATTTTATAATAGGCGGGCCTGTATATCAGGCGCTTGGCGTTCGGATGATGCCGTTGGGGCTGGTAAGCATCGTCGGATTGACTGTACTGCTGGTCACTGTCATCAATATTGCGCATACCATTAATATCATTTTCACTTTCGGCTTTGAGAAGCTCAGACAGGCAGGCCTAATTATCAAGGTCATTCTCTTCGTCGGCCCAATATCGGCAATCGCGTATGGCCTATTCCAGTATTTCGCAACAGGCAGCAGTTATGCAAGCATATTATGGGCAACAAACTCGCCGGTAATCAGCTTTTTCTTTGCGCCGGTGCGCTGGTGCACCGCTCTGCTTCTGGCGCCGCTT
The DNA here is from genome assembly GCA_039679645.1 of Armatimonadota bacterium. Lineage (NCBI taxonomy): Bacteria > Bacillati > Armatimonadota > Armatimonadota bacterium. The sequence continues at coordinate 27,462 of JBDKUO010000024.1, read as the reverse complement.
ACGGGCATGACCTCGGAAGAGTGGAGGCTGTTCGTTCAATTATGGGCACTTGCAATCGGCAGCTTCGCGCTGTTGATGTCTCGAAAAGAAAACATATACGAGCCTTCTCTGGGAATAAGCGCGAGAATGGCGCGCAGGAAGCTGGCGATGCGCCAGGGTGACTTTGCAGGTGTCCGAATGGCGGCCTTGCGGGAAAAGGGGACAAAACGCCTATCCGGCCTGGACATACCGCCGTTTGGCGCCGGAGCTACCGCACTGCTGTGGAAGAGCCTGCTGCTTCGATACAGAGTCTCCAAAAGTCAGCTTGGAATGATGCTTGTTGTGCCTGTTGTAATGGTCTATATAATAAGACAGGTCGCCTCGGGACAAATCGGGGAGATTTTGCCGTATTTGCCTGTCGTGCTCCTTTACGTAGTCTGGCTTCTGTCACTGATGGCTCCAAATGAGGTAAGGACTGAGTTAAAGCACGCAAATATCTTGAAGTCAATGCCGATAGCGGCTTGGAAAATAATGCTGGCGCAAACAGTGAACTCAGTAATTTATCTGACCGCCGGTGTGCTTGTGTTCTCCGCAGCAATGTGGGCGATCATTCCACAGACTCGGGGCGAGACACTCCTCGCATGCGCTTTGGGCGCTCCCTTTTTGGGATTTGCTAATGTCTCACTTACAAATATATCCGGCCTGGCCTACCCCGATGCGCGTGATACCGCGCAAAACTACATCAGCGGTCTGTTTTCATTCCTGCTGGTCTCGATTGCGGTCTTGCCTACAATCGTCCTGGCGCTTATCTGCATTTATGTCTTCAAAACTTCCTACTATACCGCCGCTATCACCACATCTATCGGCAATCTCGCACTGGGGGCCGCAGGCGTCGCAGTCTCCGGTCTGATTTTCCGCAGATTCGATCCTACATCCAGTTGATGTGTCGGCAGACAAAAAAATTACCTCCGATCCTGGGTGGACCGGAGGCGAGAAAAGAGGGTGGGAAGGTTTGCTATTATATATACGATACTCACGCCACATTTGTTCCACTTTATGACAAAAAAGGAGTGAAGTCATTTTCAGCACAAAAAAAGTGACCCCGGTCCTGGGTGGACCGGGGTGAGAAAAGAGGGTGGGAAGGTTTGCTATTTATTATACGATGCCCGCCCCGCATATGTTCCATTACAAAACCAGTAATTTGTCGAATCCCATGCGCAAATAACGGTTGACTTTTCCGATTTGCTGTGATAATTTACTCTCGTATTTGCGAAGCAGTAATGACGCAGTCGTGACGGCAAAGCTGCAGTCACATCCCCAAATCTGGCTTAGGGAGAGCAAGTTGTGTCAGCCGGGCTTTGTTATTTAATACGCGTGCTAGAACTTGTATGGTTCAATATCACTGCAACACGCTTGACATCGTTCCGAACAGCCTCATCAATCACTTCTATACCTCAAGCTTTCAGGGAAATGCTCAATGACTAAGAAGCGCATAACAACTAAAATCATGGACGAATTGGTTGCAAGCGCGACTGAAGGGATTAATCGTGGATCTCATTTTGAAGGTGAAATTGAAAGCCTGATGCCCCTTTCCAGTGCCAAGGACAGGCAATTGCACTTGCAGATGGAGAAAATGCTCGTCGAGCTTTCCGAGCAGCAGAGATCATTGCGCTGCCTGATAGAAAATCTGCCGGCAGGCGTTATTCTGGTTGATTCAGAGTTCAAAATACTCGGCGGCAACAGGACATATTTCAGGTTTTACAGTGAAAAGACCCTGCCGCTGGGTGAAAGATTGAATGAAGCGCTGCCGATGGCCGAAGAGTCCGGCCTTATGAAATTGCTCCGCCATGCTCGCGAAAATGGAAAATCGATCCGAGTCCGAAATTTTCGATACGACGGATTTGCACAAGGTCCAAAATTCTGGAGCGGAAGCATTGTTCATCTTAAAATACCTTCCGAAAACGGTCCCATAAATGCCATGGCCGTGCTCGCGCTGGATGTAAGCGATGATGTGAACGCTCGCAACAGACTACAGGAACTGGCTGAGCTGGCTGAAAAAAGAGCTGCTGAGATCGAGATGGAAAAGTCCCGGCTTATAACCTTGCTCGAAGCAGTACCGGTGCCATTACTGGTATATGACGCAGAATGCAATGTTGCACTTCACAACTCGGCGGCAAAGCAGTTATACGAACATAACGCATTTAGCCCTAAATGTGCCTGCAGCTTATTTGATGACAGCGGCAATCACATAAAACCTGACAGCCATCCGTTGGCTCGCTCGATCAGTGGTCAGGCATGCAGTGATGAGACAATTCACTGGCAGAGTCCTGACAGTGGCATGAGAACGTTTCTTGTAAACAGCGTTCCGCTTCGAGACAGCGATGAAAGCATCACCGGCGTCCTGGTAGCAGCTACAGACATCACCGAGCAGGAGTCAGCAAGAAAGCGGATACAAGAGATTTATCAAAGGGAGCATTACATAGCAGACAAACTGCAGAGGAGCTTTGTGCCTTATGAACTGCCCGAGATACAAGGTTTCGAGATTGCCCAGCATTATCTGCCAGCCCTTGACGAAGAACTTGTTGGAGGAGACTTCTACGATGTTTTCACCTTAGGCAAAGGGCAATACGGAGTGGTTATGGCGGATGTATCGGGAAAGGGGCTCAAAGCAGCCGTATACACCGCCATGACCAAGTATATGCTCAGGGCATATGCGCTTCGAGAGAACGACCCCGCCGGTGTCCTGATGAGGCTCAATAAAGCTCTGGCATCCTGCACACCTCCAGAGGTTTTTGTTACGCTTGTATATGCTGTGATCGATGAGCAAAAGCATAGACTCATATATGCAAACGCCGGCCATGAACAACCGATCTTTCATAGCCGCAGGGCCGGATTCGCGACGACTCTGGATGTCACGGGGCCCGCTCTCGGTCTGCTCGGCGAAGCGCATTATCTTGAACATGCGATCAGTCTTTCGGCAGGAGACATCGTGCTTTTTTACACAGACGGAATAACGGATGCGGGACATGGCTGCGACAGACTCGGGCACGAAGCCGTATTGGCTATAATCGAAGATAAAGCGGATGAATCGGTTCGGGATATATGCGATCATATCCTTGACCGGGCGGCTGTGTTATCGGGCGGCAAACTTAGTGATGACGCAGCAATGCTGTTAATCAAGACAAAAGGCGAGGAGCAAGTTTGATGACATGCGCAATACCCGATCTTAAAGTGGACGTAAGTATAGAAAATCCGCCTACGGTAAAACTCACCGGCCAGGTCGGCTTTCACAACAGAGAGCGCATGTCCGAAGCTTTTGAACGGTGTCTGTCTGCAGGCCATCAACTTGTGAAAGCGGACCTGGGTGACGTGCATTATATGGACACCAGCGGTATCTCTGCGCTCATTCAGTGTGCCTACAAAGCCGTTGACAGGGGAGCCGCCATTGAATTGATAGGAGCAAGTGAACAAGTAAGCAGAGTCCTGACCATGTGCGGAGCCGCAGTCTACTTTAACTCAGCCGTCAATGATATGCCTGTAAGCGGCGGGCCGGAATCGACCGATGACGACAGAGGATTTTGGCACATCAGCGACTTCAGCATTCCGGCATGTCCGCAGACAGCCGGTATTGCCCGCAGCCGCATAGAGAACGTTGTCGAATCCATGCCGTTCAGCCGGAGTGAGGCGCAGGATATACTCATCGCCGTTGGAGAGGCAATAGCGAATGCCATAAGACACGGCTGCCTGTGCAATCCTGAGCTTCGAATATCAATAAAGTGCGTCGCCGGTCCGCAAGGGCTTTCTATAGATATCACAGACCCCGGAGCGGGTTTTCTTCCGGATACTATTCCAGAGCACAAGCCGAACTCACTGCTTGAAGGCGGCATGGGTATCTACATGATGCGTATGCTGGTGGATGAGGTGACATTCAAATTCGACGGCACCACTACCGTAAGACTCATTAAGCATGTGAATAAACCTGCACTGGCACGGTCTTAAGTATTTCTTGGTTCGCACTGAAGGGACATCTCTACCGGATGCAGAACTATTGCATGCTATGAGGAAAAAACTTCCCAATCAGTTTCTCAACAATATCCGGCGCCTGCAAGAGGCATATCTCTCTCACTCTGACCCTATCAAGCAATCCGGTTTTTATGGCGGCAAAGCGCAGTGGAAAAGTGAGCGAGAAATCATCCTTAACGCAGTAGAAAAAGACGGCGATTTCCTGGATGTCGGATGTGCCAATGGATACCTCCTCGAATGCCTTGTGGACTGGGCAAAGGCAAAAGGCATCACAATCGAAGCCTATGGCGTAGACATTGGCGCTAATTTGATAGCCTTGGCAAAAGAAAGGTTTCCGAACCACGGGGATCATTTCTGGACGGCTAACGCCTGGGATTGGGTTCCGCCGCGAAAATTCGATTATGTGTATACGCTTTCAGACAATGTGCCCGAACCGTTTATCAGAGATTACTTGTTCAGGTTACTTCGACACTATGTAAATCCCGATGGTGTGTTAATTGTTGGAGCATACGGCAGTTACTCAAAAAATCAGCCGGCTTACAATGTCGCTAAAGCGCTTACGGATGCCGGACTAATAGTGGCAGGCCAGGCAGCCTGCGGTGAACTACCCGTCACCCACATAGCATGGACCGGGAATGTATCAGGAGCGATGGATGAATAGACTTGAGTATCTTCGAGCAACCATAGACAATATTGTGCGAGCGCAACCTGATCTTGAAGAAAGCCGCTGTGGATTCGTACATCTCTACGGTGTGGCAACAGTATGCGCGATGCTTGCACTCAAACGCGGTATAGACCCGGAAATTTGTACAGCAGCCGGTATGCTTCATGACATTTGGGCATACAAAACGGGAAAACCAGCAGACCACGCTCACCTCGGAGCAACGGAGGCCGAGCATCTTCTCCGGGAATCGGGTGATTTTACAGAAAAAGAAATATCTGTTATTTGTGACGCAATAGCCTGTCACAGCAACAAAGGTAAAATTGATACCGATATCTGCGAACTTCTGAAAGATGCTGATGTGTTACAACATCATCTTTATAATACATCTCTTGAAGTGAATAATTCACATCTTGAAAGGCTCAATGCGATTTTCGCAGAACTGGGAATAAAAAATGGTTTGCAACCGCCTGAGAATCTGCCATAATCATTGGTAGGATGCATTCAACGAGTCGTTATTTTCTATTATTACTGGCGCTTCCTCTACTTGCTGCCGTCTTGAGCGGCTGCGGCGGGGGCGGCGGCTCGGCGGGCGCCTCGGCAGCCACACCGGCGGACCTTATCTATACTGAGCAGGAAGCCGAGCAGCACGGCGCATGGACCGTTCTGATATATCTTGATGCGGACAATGACCTGGAAAGCGCCGGGATTAACAATTTTAACCAGATGGAGATGGTCGGCTCGACAAAGAACGTGCGGGTGATTGTCCAGATGGACCGAACGCCGGGCTATGATTCCACAAACGGTGACTGGACCGATACCCGCCGTTATCTGATTACAAGGGACGGCAACACATCTACCATGCACTCCGTCAGGCTTGATAACCCCGCGCTTGGTGAACAGGACATGGGTGACTGGCACACACTAAAAGATTTTGTGGACTGGGGTGTAAGCAAGTTTCCTGCCGACCACTATTGCCTGGTAATATGGGATCATGGCTCCGGCTGGACTATTCGGCTTAACAGCGCAATATCTCAATATAAGTATGTAGTTTCGGACGAGACAAACTCCAGCGGGATGAACGTAACCGATATTCCGCTTGCTCTGGCTGATGTGAATATGGACGTGGTGGCATTTGACGCCTGCCTTATGCAGCAGCTCGAAGTTGCGTATGAGCTTAAAGACTCAGCAGCATATATGGTCGGTTCACCCGCGCCGGAGCCTTCTCCCGGATATGATTACTCTGCGATACTAAACAGAATGGGAGCTTCCACAACACCACAAAACTTGTGCAGAGTTATTGTGAACGAGTATGCTAAGGAATATCCGTCTTATCAAGGTATAATTCAGTCGGCGGTGGACTTGAGACAAATAGCATCGGTGGCCGACGCTGCAAGCGGCTTCGCGGATATTTTGAGATCGCATTCATCTGCGTATGCATATCAGCTTGCCGCTGCTCGCGATAACGCGCTTAACTATTCTCTGTGCAATGGAAGCAGCGACAGGGACAGCCTGGATTTACTCGATTACGCTTATAGATGCACCCAGGCCATTGGTGCATCTGCTGATGACGCGTATAATGAACTGGAACAGGCGATAGGCAATGCGGTGATTGCCGAAGCTCACAATTCGGATACTCCTAATGCGCACGGGCTGGCAGTTTACATGCCTGCCGCAGTAAGATATGATGTCAGATACGGTATGCTAAACCTTGCGCAGTCGACTTTGTGGGATGAATGGATTCAGGCTCAGACCCGATAGGCCAAAACTCTGATGCAGGAAGAAAGCTTGCGACCATATAATCCTAATACGTTCCGCATAACTGAGCGCTGAGTAACTCGAAGCTCTCAGCTAATACGAAGGAGGGAACGACAATGCCCGAATGGACTCTCGTTGCGATAGCAATTTGCCAGATTATCACTACTGCAATAGTATTGCTGACTGCTGCCGCACTGGCTGTAGGAATTATTATGATCAAGAATACGATCAATCGCAAGGCGGACGAAGCCATGGCCAAGGTACAGCCGATTATCAACCAGGCGAAGGCAATATCTGAGCAAGCCCGAGACACAGTAGATGAAGTCAGCGCCAAAGTGGATTCCATAATGACCAGGCTCGAGAGCACGACGGATGAGGTCAGCTCAAAAATAGACTCGATAGCGGCAAGGGTGGACGATACAGTGGGCAGTGTTGCCGGACAGGTCAACTCCACAATCGGCTCGATTATGAACAAAACAGAGTCCACAGTCGACCAGGTAAGCGGCAGCGTTACCGGCGTTACTAAAGCGGTCGAAAATGCGGTCACCCCTCAAGTATCTACCGCAGCTAACTTAGTCGGAGCAGCCACAAGATGCTATGAGATAATTCGTGACATTACCAAGAGCCGACAAGCAAAACAATCGGAGCCGAACGGAAAGGCACCGGACGACTTGGATGGCTGAAATGAACTTAATAGAGTCAATACCTGAGAACGCGCCGCGCTATGGCGGCACACTAGCCCTATGGTTTTCCGGGCATTATCAGTTGGACCCGCGCGACTGGAACAACATACGCGAGTTTAACGGCGAGCATCACCCATTGCACGGTTACTACAAGAGTGATGACCCGGAGGTTCTTGCGCAGCAGTTGCATTATATTCGCAGAGCAGGGATCGATGCAATAGTCTATGATGTGTTTCCTGTGACTCAATGGAACCCTACCGATTTTGCAAAAGACCGCGCGCTTGCTATGTTAATGGACATGCTTGCTCATCAGGAAAATGAATCACGTCGGCTGCAGCTTTTTATATACCTGGAACACTATGTCTCCGACCCGACTCTGGAAGAACTGGAGTTTGCTCTGGACTATATGCGCGAGCATATGTGTGAAGACTCATATTACTATCGATATCACGGTAAACCGCTTGTGGTCTGCTACCTGAACGGTGAAGCGCCGGGACTGGTCGAGATCGAGAAGCGCAAAGAGTATACGGACTATTTTGAGCTAAGGCGTATCCGCCCGTTCTATACCGATGACTGGAGCTATATACAGCCTTTCCCGCAGACGGCTCGCAAAGACTTTATGTGCGCATCTCCGGGCTATGACTCCTATCTTGAAGACGCCTATCTGTCGAAGTATGTTCGCAAAGAAGCAGGCAGGACCCTGGAAGATGTCCGTGAGCACTCCGCCCGAGAGGAACGGGAAGATGGCAGATACTATCTGAAGGAATTAGATCATGCAAAGCAGACTAATCCTGAGATTATAATGGTCTCCACGTGGAACGACTGGCAGTTCGCCAATCAGATAGAGCCTGCCGAAGAATACGGTTACCTATATGTAGACATCACCGCAAGAGCTTTAGGCAGATGGCAGGAGACCGCGCCGTACAGAGAGCCATAGTCATAATCACTAATAGCCCGGCTGATTACTTGAGCTTTTTCCACATCCGCCTGCTGGCGGGTTCATAGCCAAGCTCTTCATAAAAGTCAATTGCACCGGTGTTGAACTCCCATACATTGAGTTCACACCGGTCGCACCCGAGTTCAAGGGACCAATCTTCTACGCATTTCATTAATGCTCGACCGATCCCCATCCCTCGAAACTCACTCTTTATGCCTATATTTTCGATCCAGGTGTATTTACGGCGAACCATCCCCGGAAAAGCAGGGCTTTCTCTATTTGCTGCATTAATTAACCCGACAATTTGCCCGTTGCACTCAGCCACCAGGATGATCAAGTTGTCGGACTCGATTGCATTCTCGATGCTTTCACGAGACCTGACCTGTTCATCCAGCCTGTAAAACACCTGCGGAAGCGCATCCGCATGAAGGTGGTCGAGTTCTCGAAAGACTTCCGAGAGCTGATCGAAATCGTCAATTTTCGCCTGGCGTATTATATAATCCATCGAGTTGATTATATCATGCATGCCGGTTCCTCTGACCATTCCTCATATCGCCGCCTGATCTGACGCACGTGATAAGCAATGTTAGCGGATGCGCATCCCAGCTTTTCACCAGCCTCACGCCACGTGAGCCCCGCAAGCAGGCAGTCGAGCACCTCGCGCTGGGTTGCCTTCAACTCCCCCACAAACTCAGAAACACAAGCGAATGACATCGCCGTGTCGCTCTCTGAGGCTATGGTTTCGACCGGGGCATCCTCAAGCGAACTGCACCGGCGCACTTTGGCGCGCTTTACCGCATCCAACAGCTTCCACCTTGCGCGGGCGATCAGATACTGCTCAGGAGTCCCGATCCTCAGGTCGATCTCAGGAAGAGCCTCCAGCAGGCCCAGCCATGCCTCCTGCAGCAGATCATCAGGGTCTTCCGAACATATGCGACCATAATATGCGGCCATTTTTGCTATTCTAGGGCGCAGGGCCTCGACCAGCTTTCTCTTTGCTAACTGGTCACCCTCGCGCGCCCGTGATATACAGGCGTTCATCTTGGGGTGTCTCCTCCAAACGTAAATCAAGAACAGGAACTTACAGGTACAGCGATAGTGCCATCGCTCGGCAGCGTCTGGAAGAGACTAAGGAGGGGTATTTTTCCTCCAGGTAAGAGCCTGGAAGGAAACTAAACGAACCTTCTCAGAACTTCCACTTGCTGCCGAAACGAGGCTTCTGGTGCGTACTGCCGACGACAATCGGGCAGTGCGACATGTAATTAGTAAACATGCGCATCATCAATTGTGCCTCCTTTCGGTAGATTAAATAGCTCATAGTTATTATCCTCAGATGGCGGTTAATTGCCCACCATCATTAGCATTATCGCACATTATAGCAGGTTTGCTAAAGATGCAGCAAAAAATTTTTATAATTTTTTCTAGCCGCCGGGGCTGTGCGGCTCCGGCGGCCTAAAGAGCAATTTTCCGGGTAGCCACTACCGGCGCCCTGCTCCCGGGGCGGGTGATAGGCTTTTAATCAATTCACCCACCTCCTTCTAGAGGCCTAGTCTGAATCACGCCTCTGATGCAATATAGAAGACACCCGGCAATTTGATAAACTATTCCTCAGTCAGTCTTTTCTGCATAAAACATACAGTAAACGGCATATGATCGAATTTCTTAGTGCCCGTCTCAACAAAACCAAAGCCCTTATACCAATTCTTAAGCCTGGTAGCCTTATCAACTGTTGCGAGTTTGAGCAGAGTTGCGCCTCGCGCTTTCACGTTGTCAATTGCAAACCCGACAAGAATATCACCCAAACCACGACGTCTGAAATCGGGCAAAATCGCTAATTTGCCGAGGTAATAGGCATTTTCGCCGACATTTTCTATCGTGACTGCTCCTACCTGGCACCCATAGATAAATAATCCATGCAGCTCTATCCCCGATCTTAGCATTTCATCAAGCGAAATCCGTGTAATGAAAGCCGGATGTGTGGGGCAGTTCTCCTCAGTGATGCCGAATTCCAGTGCCACGGTTGCGAAGCTCTCGCGGATTACCCGTGCGCTTTCATCTATCTCCGATTGTGCGATCCGCCTGATAGATACAACATCCCTCAGCTCTTTCTCACAATCCATACCTGCTCACCTCCATATTTAAACGTCCCGCGCATACAGTCGCCATATAAAGCTTCAACTTTGAACCCACAGAGTTCAAGCAGGTATTGCATTTCATACCTATAAGCCCAGCGGAGAGACAATTTGTTGTAGATCCTATCCACTGCCTTGCCTTGTGCGTCGAGTTCTTCATATATGAAATCCTGCTCAACCAGTTGATTTTCGACATCATAGCTGCGGGTGTCCCAAACAATTACACGATTGCCCGTGTCCGGATGTGAAAACTCTTTAAGCTTCTTTACCGCGCCGCCAAGGGTGCCCATGTGTTCGGCAACAGTATGGAAACGCACATCGAATGTATTAAATATAAGCTTGCCATTATCCACCATATGCTCACGAATGCACTTCAAGGCTGCGCGCTGGTCTTCAGGGGTAAGTATGTGCTGAAACGCTCGGAATGGAATCGTCACGAGCTTAAACTTCTGATCCAGTGAAAAGCTTCGCATATCTCCCTCGACTAACCTGATCCTGCTTTGCGCCTGCTCAGAAAGAGCCGATATCTTCTCGCGCGCAACCGCAAGCATTGCGGAGGAGTTATCCAGCCCTACAATCTCAACTCCGGCTTCAGCTATCGGGATGAGAGTCCTTCCGGTCCCTGCGCCGAGTTCAAGAACCGGACCGCCGGTCCTAGTTGCCTCATCGACATAGAACTCCACATCACCCACGAGGCCGGTCGAGGTGAGATCGTAGTAGGCTGCATGCACTTCATCGTACAGATACATTTTTGTCTTCTCCTCTGCTTTTGGTTGATCAAAAAAAGGCCGCTTCCCCGGAAGAAGCGGCCTTTGAATTGCTGGTTTAGATGTTTATTACTAAATAAGCCGCTGCTCCGGGGGACGTGCGCTACTATTTGTGCGCAGGGTAGTGTGCACAAAATCAGCGGCGTTATTGATTCCGGCTAAAGACAGCGCCATATTCATTTCACGTCCTCCTTTTGCAAGCATGCGTAAAGTGAGTATATCAGCGGAGATGGGTAGTGTCAAATTCTGTTATTGACGTCCCACTGGCTTTCTCTATATCTATTCTGATCTGTTCTACCAGTTTTTCTGGGCTTTCAAAAGTCATCTCATCGCGCAGGCGTCGGCAGAAGGCTATATCCAGTTTTTTTCCATAGAGGTCACCAATGAAGTCGGAAAAATGCACTTCAATAGTGGTGGTGTCGCCGCCGAATGTCGGCCTGCGGCCAATATTACATACTCCACTGTAAGTGGTATTAGAAATAGATGATTCAACTGCATATACACCGCGTGCGGGGATAATTTGACGCGGGGCTGTTCTTATGTTGGCTGTCGGGAAGCCGAGTGTGCGACCGATCTGTTCTCCTTTAACCACATCGCCGCGCAGCGCAAACCGTCTGCCGAGGAGTTTCGCAGCCTCCTCCATGTCGCCCCGAGATATGAACGCGCGAATGCGAGTGCTGCTTGCAGGTCCTCCGTCAACAATTACGGCGGAAACCGCAGTGATTCCGATACCAATATCTTCCGAAATCTCGTTAAGGTAACGAATATCACCCGCGCGGTCTTTGCCGAATCTGAAATTCGAGCCAACCACAACCTGTTTAGTATGCAGCTTTTCCAGGAGTATTGAGTCGACAAAGTCTTCACGCGTCAGGTTCGCGAGTCTGTGGTCAAACTCCGCTACTATTACCTCCTCGACTCCCAGGGCTTCTATGAGTTCTATCCTTTGGTCGAGGCTGTTTATATATTGCGGGGCGCGAGTGGGCGCAAGAATTTCAGCAGGGTGTTTGTCGAATGTTAGCGCAGCGCTCCTAATTCCACGCTCGCCTGCCACTTGTACCAGCCGCTCAAAGATTGCCCGATGGCCCCAGTGGACGCCGTCGAATACCCCTATTGCAACCGCACGCCCATGCTGCTCACTCCTTACATTGTCCAAACCGTATATAATGCTCATTCGCCCCTCAAAATAGCTGAGAGTGGAGAGTGGAGAGCTCATATGCCGCCACAATACACAATTTCCATTATCTATTTTAGATAATAGTGGGCAAACAGGCAAGTAAGGTCCGCAAACAGGAATCCCCCCGAGCATCCTGATCGTCCGGGGAATTCTAACCCCGGACGCTGTGCGGGCAATAATATAGGTCGGAGGCAGGATTGCCTCCGACCATCAATGCTCCGTAGAACGATGATTATCGGCTATCCATTGTTACATGCAGCAGTGCTTTGAATCTTGTCCTGGAAGTAGTTGTCATATGCGCCCAGGTCAAGGAACCCGTGACCGCTCAAGTTGAAGAGGATAACGGTTTGCTTGCCGGCTTCCTTCGCTCGATTCGCTTCATTTATGGCTTCGCAGATAGCATGAGCGGATTCCGGCGCAGGAATGATGCCCTCAGTCCTGGCAAACAGCACGGCTGCCTCAAACACATCCACCTGATCGAGCGCCACAGCGTCGATCAAGCCTTTGTCCTTCAGAAGACTTACCAGCGGAGCCATACCATGGTATCTGAGCCCCCCGGCATGAATCGCGGGCGGAATGAAGTCCGCGCCCAGTGAGTGCATTTTGAGCAGAGGAGTCATTTGAGCCGTGTCGCCGAAGTCATATTTGTAAGGGCCTTCTGTCAGGGTAGGGCAAGCCTTTGGTTCGACGGCCGTCGCTCTTACATTTTTGCCGGCTATCTTGTCGGCCATAAACGGCACCACAATCCCGCCGAAGTTGCTCCCGCCGCCCACGCATCCGATCACGACATCGGGATATACTCCTGCCATCTCCATCTGCTTCTTCGATTCCAGTCCGATAGCGCTCTGATGCAGAACGACATGGTTCAGCACGCTGCCCAGCGAATATTTAACGTTATCATGTGTCACCGTATCTTCAAGCGCTTCACTGATCGCAATCCCAAGGCTTCCCGGACAGTCAGGGTCTTTGGAGAGGATTTTTCTGCCGAAGTTGGTTTGTTCGCTAGGGCTTGGGTAGACCTCAGCCCCATAAACATGCATCAGCGACTTACGATAAGGCTTCTGTGTAAAGCTGCAGCGGACCATATATACCGTGCAGCCTATCCCGAAGAAACTGCACGCCATAGACAATGCGCTTCCCCACTGTCCCGCACCTGTCTCGGTGGCGATCCGTTTCGTGCCTTCAAGTTTGTTGTAGTAAGCTTGAGCTATTGCCGTATTGAGCTTATGACTTCCGGCTGGGCTTGCGCCTTCATATTTGTAGTATATCTTCGCAGGCGTGCCAAGCGCTTCTTCAAGAAATATCGCCCTGTATAAAGGCGATGGACGCCAGAGAGCCAGCTTTTCAAGCACGGGCTCGGGGATATCTATCCACCTTTGCGTGCTCATCTCCTGTTCAATGACGCCCATCGGAAATATTGGCGCCAGGTCTTCAGGTTTGCAGGGCTGGTTTGTGGCGGGATGAAGCGGCGGCGGAGTTTGGTCTAGGTCTGCGGAAATGTTATACCACTGCGTCGGCATATCTCGTTGCGAGAGGACGAACTGACGTTGTTCCATTATGAACCTCCGGTTTTAGAAGTTTGAGGTAAGATACCGCTCTCTAAACGCAAGGGATTGCAACTGCTGACTCACATTATATCCTATGAACCTGCCTTAAGCAAGTGTGAAGAAGCGGAGCTTGACATGTAGCGTATGTATTATTTGCTTAATAAAACAAGCGTAAGGCAAAGATATATGATACCATCTGAGGATTTTGCCCACGCCGCCAATAATAAGTATGGAGGATGGCAAGAATGTGGATTGCAATTCTTTCTGGTTGGATAATCGGCAGCGTAGCGCTGTATGTATATCTCATCTCAACGGCGAAAGAGCCGGAGCGTGAAGAGTGTTTTGACTGCTCGCTTACAGAGTGCAGCCAGTGTCCGCATAAAGCTCAATCTATAGATCAGCTCAAGCGTGCTGCCTAATAAGCATTGTCACAAAAAATCGCCCGCAATCTTATTCAGATTGGCGGGCGATTTGGCTTTATAGTGTAATAAATATCACCGAACAACATACATAACGATCGCGCTCAACACCATAAAACTGATAGCGGACCATTTGGTGAGTTCTTCAAGTCTTTCCTCGATGCCCGGTTTTCCATGAAACGCAGATTCGGTCTTTCCACCGATAGTGCCGCTCAAGCCCTCGCTTTTAGTTGCCTGAGACATTACGATAGCTATAAGCGCTAAAGCGCTGATCACTTGTAGAGCGATAAATATACCCTTCAACATGATGTTGATTCACCTCGGTTTTGTAGGCCGGACTAATAACATCCTGCCCTTGACATTCAAAATCATATCAGATCGGAAAGCAATGGTCAAGTGCGGTAGAATCAGCATGGCAAATCACAGCAGATATCAGCGCTTTTTTGCGCCGAGTTTATCATAGAGTGCAAGTAGTTTTTTTGCGTCTACGTCCCAATTGTATTCGCGCTGCACTGCTTCACAACCGCATCTGCCCATTTCTTCGCACTCGCTTTCATGCTCAAGCATCCATCGGAACATATTCGCAAGCGCGTCGGTATCTTTTGGATTAACAACTTTTCCAAAACCGGGCTTTTCGACTATCTCGCGCCACAAATCCATGTCGGAAGCCAATATTGGTAGTCCTGCGGACATATATTCGAACATCTTAGTAGGAAAGCTCCGCACATGGTTGGCTATGGGGAGAAACATAATCAGACCGAAACGGGCACGGTTCAGCAGATCGGCAACCTGCTCTCGTGATTGCCAGCCAAGCATTCGAACCCGCTTCCAGCCGGGCATGCTACGAACTCGCTCCTCAAGCGCTGCAGGATAAAACTCTCCCGCGATGTGAACTTCAAAATCGATATCGTCGGGCAGTTTACCTAAAGCTTCAATAATTTCCGGAATCCCTCGCTCAGCAGTTAGCCCTCCTACATATGCGGCAATTCCGGGTCTGTCTCTGAACGGCACACACTCCGCTTTTACCAATTCTCCGAGAATAGGGAAGTTGTTTACAAGCGTGGTCTTCCTTTTAGAAAAACTCTCGGCAAGAGCTGGCCGCGAAGCGATTATGCCGTCAAATACCCAAGATGATATATGTTGCACCACTGTCGCCCCCAGAGCCAGTCCGGGACGGACCCATGCAGGCACCCAATCCTTATATAAGATATCCGATGCAAGTTCTTCATGCACGTCATATATGACCCGCTTTCCCCTGGCCTTCAGGAGCCAGCCTGTAGGGATGAGTTCTGAATCGTGAAAGTGATAAACATCCGCATCCAGTTTCATTGCAGCCCGATAGACCTCACGAGTTGTTTTGAGCATCCTCTCTTTTCGGTTTGAAGGAAGCGGCACTGACAAAAACTTTACACCGTCTCGTTGCTCATCGCATGGCCCCGACACAATATATGTGACATCGTGGCCCGCTGCGGCAAGTGTCTTGCATTCCTTATGAAATATACGCACATCGTAGGGTGCGTGTACAGAAGTCATGTGTACTATCCGCATCATCAAAGCTCCCACTTTTCGCCGTTTTCGTCCGGCAAATCATTGAATTTCAATTTCTGCAAGGAGCCAAAGGGTGATGTCAAACCCACGCATACCATCGGAACAATTCCCCCAGTGAGAAGGCTCGTATGAACTCCCTGCCCCGCATAGGCAAGTGCCACAACACACATTAGCATAAGCGCAATTCTTCGATCCGTATGCCTGAAAGCGCTGTCGACTATCCACATGATAAACGCAGCAACAGCAGATGCCCACACCACACCGAAATATCCGAATGATGCATAGGAATCAGCCCAGATGTGCGCGGTGGCATTCGTGTAATCTCCCGTTGGAAATCTAAGGAAATAGGCTCTTCCTATAACCTGGCCTTTTGGCAAATCATAAGGGCCGGGAAAAAGCCATTCAAGCAGTGAGCTTGAGTGTTGCAGGTGCGCGGGAACGTGGTTTGTAAAAAACTCCAGATAATAGCCCGACAACTGACCTGCATTAAGTATCCAACGTTTGAGAAACAAAAGCGGACCAAATGCAGAAGGACTGATTGCATGCCAGATAACCATGACAGCCGTGGCACCGAATAATGCGTAAAGAAAAGCAACCCCCATTTGTCTGCGCGTGCGTAAAATGAGCACACCCATACCCAAGAGCAGCATTGCAGATACACCGAACCCTCGTAGACTGGTAAGCGCAAACAGCTCGAATTGCAGCAACGTACCTAGAATAACCAGCAATATTTTGCGATTGACCAACCCGAGTGTAGTTATCAATGGGTTAACAACGGTCCCCTGCCACCAGTACAGGTAAATCACCGCACCAGGTAGCCCTATAGATTTGAATTCCTGTCTCAGGCCGCTCACCTCGGCAAATCCCGGTATCATGGTGCGCACTCCCAGATAAGCTATAAGTATGCCATAAGTGGCTGCTGTAAACCCCACTACAGCCAACACGAAATAGAACCGGGAAATTCTCAGCAACGGCAGCTTCAGCGGAGGCAAATACGATATTCTGCACATAAACGCGAAACATACAATTATCAGAAACACATAAAAAGTTATCATGTCATGCGGCAGCAGAGTAACATGGTAAGGAAGAATGCAAGTTGGAACTATCACGGTCAAGTAGAGCAGCCACCACTGATATTGAGACGGTTTCTTCATCTCAGCGGGCATCCAAAAGGCGGGGATTATTCCTAAAACGGTTTGAAGAATATACTCCCAGGTATGCAACCTGGTGTATATCATTCCTACATCTGAATAGATTGGCGCTATGACGTTGGGATATATCCACTGCAGCAGCAAGACGTACGCAAGCGACCCCAGGATAATCAGCAGCCTGCTGCGACGGACTTTCATTGTTTTGCTCCTCCCGGATAAAGGCGGAGTGCAATTCGCCCTGGAAGAAGTCGTTCGAGCCATGGAGGTCTTGTTACAAAAATCACGCCTACATACGCTGTCATAAACACGGCTGTGACTATGGCTTGGAGCGCTAAAGAATGATTATAATGCATAGGAATGAGAATAGCCGTCCCAGCGCACCAAACGGCAAGTGCCGGTAATACTCGCTTGGCGCTAAACTCCATGTCGTAGCACCGATAGCCGATCAGACTTCCCACCAGAGCCGATACGATGTATCCTATTCCGAGAGACCATGCAGCCGAGACGCTCAATGAGAAACCGACGTCTCTAAGGCAAAAGAAAGCAGCAAGTGAAGCAATAGCTCCAGAGCCGTACATCACACTGTTCCACGGTACACGTGATGCGGCGTCAAGCGGACTCCGAAGCATCTCAAGGACAAGTGATCCGGGCAGCGCTATGGCGCATGCTATCACCATTGGGGTATAACTGGCCACTTCAGATCCCAGCCAGGCATGCAGCGCAATCTGAAGCAGTCCCATGGCTGCCAGAGATCCTAGTCCTCCTATTACCAACGAAAACTCCATAGTAATGCTCATAATTCGCCCTGCTTCCGAGCGATGACCATTAGTAAGCAAGTTACTGAGATGCGGCAGAAGGACAAAACCCAATGGAGCTACCACAATTGTAATGGATGAAATGACGCCCAGCAACGTGTTCGCCGCTGCAAGCAGATGCAAATCTCCATTCTTGGAAATCAGCCAGGGAACTGCAAGGTTGAGCAATGCTACGCACACAAGGGTGGAAAGTCTTGGGACTCCAAACATAAGCAGTTGTTTTGCAATACGCCATTGTTCTCTTGCGCATGCAAAGAGAGGCGCTGCATCTTCTTGACGTGTCTGCCAAAGGACAACCGTGAACACCACAGCCGTCATTGTGGAAAGCACTCCTATTGCCCCGACCACAAACTGCATGCTGTAATGCCCTGCGGTCAACAGCAATACTGTGGGAACAATCACCGCTGATACGAACTGAACCAAGTTGGTGATGTGGAATGACATCAGTCCGCGCGCGGCGCTTCCAATCAGTGAACAAAGAGCATTACCTGACAATAGCCATACAAACGGCAAAACCCATGCTTGCATGTGTGCGTTGCCAAACATCAGATAAGCGCTTTGGCGGGGAAAAGCAACCATTGCCAAGCTAAAAACAGCGACCAGCAATGTGCCGAGGCTTAGCCCAGTCCATGTCAGCGATCTGCGGCTTTCCTGTGAGGAGTCCGACAGAGAAGCTCCCAGCTCGCGCGCCAGTGCAATCGGCAGTTGAAGCAGCACAACCCATTGCAGTATACCGCGCACGCGCATGAGCTGTGTGTATCCGCCGAGATCGTCTACGCTCCAATGCCAGCGAATCAGCCAGTAGTGCAGCAGTGTTGCCACAGCCACCGACCCTTGTGTCAAACCGGTCAATACTGCGCTGCGGCGAAATGAAGGCTGTTTGCTCGCGGTCTCTTTACTTGATATTATATCAGGAGCGGAATCTAGACCGTCCATAACTTGCTGTAAATCCCCTCATGCCCCTGCATCCTTGCCCAGTAGAGCGCCAAGGCGTCTGCAATTAGCCCATCAAAAGATCTGACACTCCGGACGCTGTAGCGGCGATACGGCAGTTTTCTTTCGCAGAACCGGCCGTTGGGCAGCCTCATCTCTCGCAGCGACCACACGACCATCTTGTCCGCTAAACGCCCCAGCCGCTCGACAAGCTCGGCTGAAAGTCCCAAATCGGGTCGAACGAGCCTAGTGATCGCATATAGGGCGTCACCAAAGGCAACAGCATGACACTGATGCTTAATACCCGGCAAATGCCAATACTTGCCCGTATTTTCATCAAAGAACATATTTAGCCATATACGCGTGCCCTTCTCAAGCGCCGCGACCACTTCATGGCGTATATCGTTCGGGTAACAGACCGCGATGTCCGCAAGTGCGCCAAGAACCATAGACGTATGGGAGTTATCCACCCTACCTGGGATATTCATCCAACTTGCGAAATATGGCCAAGTGCCGTCATCCTGCTGATGCGCCAGCACCCCTCTTGCCAGCCGCAGCGCCTTCTCTTTGTGGACCTGAGTCCCGCGCAACACATCCCAGCTTGCAAGCAGCGATGCCACATCCGCCCAAATATTAATAACCTGAAGTGGATCATCGGGAGTGTAGCCGACACCCAGCATACCCTCGTGCTCAACCCAGGCCAGTGCTTCTGTAAGGAACCGTATCACTTCGTCGAGCATTTCGGCATAGCGGTCATCTCTATTGATACGTTCCCACATCAGCAACTTACGTGCGACTCTAAGAGAATAGTGCGAGACCGGGACATCCGTTCGCCAGAGCTTGCCCGAACCTGTAATGCACTTGAATCCGAGCGCAAAGCCCCTGGCGGGCGAATTTCCCACAGCGCATGTAACGATCCTGTCTAGAATAGCTCGGGCTTCGTCCAGATGTTTTCGGTCACCATCGACCAGATAGAGCGACATATGAGCGCCGGCGCGGTAGCTGTTACCCATAGGGTCCCAATGCGGTTTAATCCCTCTGAGCCTGCGAAATGCGATAGGGGCTATTATCTCGACTGCATAGAAGCATCTGATTAAAGCCTCGCACAATAGGCTTGTCTTACGTGCATGAAACAAGCTCTCATATAACTTACCTACTCTGTAGTCATAGGTATCATAACCGTAGCCATCGACGGATTTCAGGGTTTCGAGCAGGCGATCCACTGTGGATCGGACCTCTGCTATAAAGCATCCATCCGGGGACGATGCGGCGGCATGTTCAATCAATGCACATCTCCTACTCGTAAGCAGACCGCCAAGCGCCCCGCGTATCAATGATTTTTTTGCCACACAGGCAGTGGGGATCCAAGCTAAGGAATTGTCTATGGTTTACCAGAAGCACCACCACATCCGCAGCTTCCAGCGCATTGTTAATATCGACTAGTTCAACCGGTTGTTCTTGCAGTATGCTTGGCAGGACGTTGACATTCGGCTCAACGGCAAGGATTCGGCCCATACCCATCTGCGCCAGTTCTCTTGTAATCTCAACCGCCGGACTCTCTCTTAGATCATCCACATCGGGTTTGAACGCAAGACCAAGGCACGCAATTGTCGGGTTGGAAAACTCTTTTGCCGCTTTCAGAACGCGCTCGACAACTCTGCCGGGCATTGAATCGTTTACCTGGCGAGATGTTCTGATCAGATTAGCAAGATCAGGCGCCGAATCCACAATAAACCATGGGTCTATTGCAATGCAGTGGCCACCTACACCAGGTCCGGGTTGGAGTATGTTTACACGGGGATGCCGATTAGAAAGCTCTATAAGCTTGAACGGATTTATCGCAAAACGCTCGCATACCAGCGACAGTTCGTTGGCAAAAGCAATGTTTACATCCCTGTAGGCATTCTCAGCTAACTTGCACATTTCGGCAGTGCGCGCATCGGTAGGCAATACATTGCCATGAATGAATCTTTCATAAAAAGCTACGCCCAACCGGGTGGAAAGCTCATCAAGACCGCCTACGACTCTATCATTTTCGACCAGTTCCAGAAATATACGACCAGGCAGCACCCTTTCAGGGCAATAAGCTATGCTCACCTGGTCAGGATGCCCCGCTTCATCTCGCTTTGGAAATTCAAGATCAGGCCTGAGCTTGCTCAGACGGTCCTTAACCACCTCTGTTGTCATTACGGGGCAAGTGGACTCGATTATTATAAGATTGCCGGCCACGAGACGAGGAGCGATAGATTCCGCAGCCGAGATAACGCAAGTGACGTCCGGCTCCTTTTCTTTTGTTATCGGTGTTGGGACAGCAATCACAAAAACATCAGCTTCCGCCGGCTGCTCAAACGCGCGAAAACGTCCGCTGGAAACAGCTTTTTCCAGCATTTCATCCAGTCCGGGTTCAACGCAGTGAGTCTGACCCAAGTTAAGATTGGCTACCACTTCTCTGGAAACGTCGGCTCCGTAGACATCAATATTGTTTGCAGTTAAAACTGTGGCTAAGGGAAGACCAATATATCCAAGTCCAACTACACATACTCGCAGCAAGCCGGTTTCGGTTGCGCGCTTATCGCACTCTGCCAAAGTGGCACCAACTTTTTCCATTTTACCCTCCCACAAAAATAGCTGAAATCGGACAGCTAAGGACTGCCGTCGCTCATTTATGTCTATAGTTGTTTGGTTCCGAATGTGCAGAAGTCGGGACCGGAGCCCCGTCATCTATCGTGGTAAAGCATGGTCTTCAGGCATGACGCTTCTTATATGCGCCTTTTGGGTTCGACATAAAACTTGCCAATCCCATGGAAACCATCAAACCGATCATACCACCCAATACGGCATTTCTGGCCGCGCTTGGAGCGACTTTTTGCTTGTTGGGGTGAGCCTTATCTATTATCTGGTAATCGCCGTCTTCACCGCGCTGGGAGATGGACTCCATCTCATATTGCTGCAACAGCAGTTCATAGGTTTTGGTCAGCGAGGCAACGCGACGCTGCAATCGCATATATTCCAGCCCCATCTGCGGCAGCGTTTCCAGTTTTTTTTGCAGATCGGTTCGTTTATT
The DNA here is from genome assembly GCA_039679645.1 of Armatimonadota bacterium. Taxonomy (NCBI): domain Bacteria; kingdom Bacillati; phylum Armatimonadota; species Armatimonadota bacterium. The sequence continues at coordinate 5,871 of JBDKUO010000024.1, read as the reverse complement.
CTCCAGAAAACTGCGACTCGATTCCAAAGACTTTAACTCAACTTCAAGACCAACCAAATCATTCAGGTCACCGGAATTGGCGAGTTGGCTCCTTATGTCCTGTTGCTGCACGTCCAGTTCGACCAGCTTGCTATCGAGCTCGCTCAACTCTGTAATCATAGCCTTCGTTTGATCATCTATCGAGGCTATGCTGTTACGCTTTTGGAAGATCATAAGATCGTTTTCGGCTTTCTCCAAATCGCGCAGTGTGCCGGTCATCTTGCCTTGGATAAAATCGGTCTTCTTTTTCGAGACCGTAATGACCATCGTACCGAGATTGCCTACCATGGCATTTGCGATTTTTGCCGACAATTCTGGACTTCGTGAACGAACAATCAGACTGATCGTACCATCCTTTTCTTCGTGGACCATTGCCGAGCGAGAAAGCTCCTCTACGGCGGAAGGTATGTTACAAACCCTTCTGTCGGCAAACGCATGACTCTGGAGGAGATTCAACTGGACTATCACACGCCTGTACATTGTTTCACTTTTGAGAAGCGCAATGATATATCCCGAACCGCTGGAACCTTGGCTGAGTCCTATTGGTAAATCTGCCAACAGACCTGCTGTACTTGAGGTCGACTTCACGTAGAGGCTAGCTTTTGACTCATATATGTTGGGCTGCATCTTTGTATAGATAAAAGCAAGTGCCATGCCACCTAATATGAAAGCCAGAAGCAGCTTCCACCTGGCGCGCCACTTCCTAACTTGCTCTCGAAGATCAACCTCAGGATCGTCCTGAAGAGAGTCGCGACGAACCGCGGCATCAGTGCTCATAATTGCGTAAAACCATCCGTGCCCTTGGCATATTAGACCGGCTTCGGTTTGAATAACTTGAACCTGTTTTGTCAAAGCCTGCCTACCTACGTCATTCTATCAGGACACTGTAGGCATGTCAACTCGATTTGGCGTTTGTCGAGGGCGTCTGTCTGATTTAGCGTTTCATGTTCAGCGCAATTCAAAACGCCCCAGTGTTGGACACCAAACAGACGGTTATGCTAAAATACCAACGTGCAAGGTGCCGCGCCGAACGGACGGGGATTCTTTAAGAAACGCTATAAATGGTCTGCATGTGTGGATTAAACGGTGCATTTCTATGAGAGAGTTCTTTCAACTGCTGCCGCGCATATTTGAATCATATGAAAATTTTACTCATCAACCACTACGCCGGCTCAATAAAGCATGGCATGGAATATCGACCATTCTATATGGCTCGCGAATGGGTAAGGCTTGGACATGAAGTAACAATAATTGCTGCTTCAAACTCGCATGTTCGCACCTGTAATCCACAGATCAAAGGCAATATGACTCATGAGGTAATCGAGGGAGTCCATTATATCTGGCTTAAGACTCCAGCGTATTCGGGGAATGGCGTTGGGCGTGTAAAGAACATGCTCAGTTTTACCAATCAACTGCTTCTTCGTAGAATCGAACTTGCACGGACGATCAAGCCGGATGTGGTCATAGCCTCATCTACATATCCCCTGGACAATTATCCAGCCAGCAAAATTGCCCGGCTTGCCTCTGCCAAGTTGATATATGAAGTCCACGACCTGTGGCCGCTATCACCTATGGAGATAGGTGGAATGTCCAAATGGCATCCGTTTATCATGCTGATGCAGTGGGCAGAGAACTATGCATACAAGCACTGCGATAGAGTGGTATCTATGTTGCCGCTTGCAGAGAGCCATATGCTCAAACATGGCCTGGCAGAAGGTAAGTTTTGCTATGTGCCGAATGGGATCGATACAAGCGAGTGGCTGGAAAGCAAGCAGACCATCCCACAGGAGCAAAAAGATATTCTGGATGCGCTGCAAGGCGAGGGCAGGTTTCTTGTTTGTTATGCGGGAGCTCACGGGCCGGCTAATGCACTCGAACGCCTCATGGAAGCAGCCGCTCTGACAGAAGGGTCAAATGCTGTTTTTATTTTAGTCGGGCAAGGGCCTGATAAAGAGAAACTTATAAAAACCGCGAGCAACATGCGTCTTAATAATGTAAGGTTTTTGCCCGCTGTACCGAAGGCATCAATTCCGAGCTTGCTGAGCAAGATGGATGTATTGTACATTGGCCTGGCTCACAAGTCTCTTTTCAGGTTTGGCATCAGTCCGAATAAACTTATGGATTACATGATGGCTGCAAAGCCCGTGGTGCAGTCGATAGATGCAGGTAATGATATGGTGAGCGAGAGTGGGTGTGGCATATCGATATCCACGGGCAGTCAGAAGGATATTGCCGATGCGGTTTTAACTCTTATGAAGATGAACCCCGAAGAGCGCAGTCGAATGGGGGCGCGCGGACATGAATATGTGCTTAAATCTCACGACTATTCGATCTTGGCCAAGCGTTTCCTGGAGGCATTTGTGTAATGAGCGAAGTAGATAGAGTTCGAGAAAGGTACTCCCGTCGAAAGCAAGCAGAAACGTCTTCGTTGTACATTCCAACACGCATAGATGTCTGTCTAAGTACTCAGGAAAAAGAGCGGGCTATAATAAGATGGATCAACAATTACGGTATTGCGCCTGTTGAAAGTAAAAGAGTTCTGGAAGTTGGCTGTGGGACAGGTACAAATCTTCTTTATTTAATCAGCATTGGCTTCAAGCCTGAAAATCTTATTGCAAATGAACTGCTCGAAGAACGTGCAAATACTGCGAGAAACAGACTTCCAAACGCAACCAGAGTAATCTGCGGGGACGCAACCGCACTTGACCTGGAACGCGAATCGTTTGATATCGTATTGCAATCGACAGTTTTCACTTCAATTCTGGACAATCAGTTTCAGCAAAGGCTGGCCGATAAAATGTGGTCGCTTACAAAGCCTGGGGGCGGCGTATTGTGGTACGATTTTGTAATGAATAACCCCAATAATCCCGATGTGCGGGGAGTTCCGTTAAGACGGATCAGAGAACTCTTTCCCGACGGCAAGATATCGTCGTGGCGCGTAACGCTTGCTCCACCGATCAACCGCCGAGTTACTGCTGTACACCCTTGGCTATATAGTTTATTCAATTGCATTCCATTACTGCGAACACACGTATTGTGCTGGATAGAGAAACAGGAATAGTTATGAGTTCATATGTAAACACTTTTTTACCATTTGCACTGCCTGATATAGGTGAGGAGGAAATAGCGGAAGTCGTCGATTCGATGCGCTCCGGCTGGCTTACCACCGGACCCAAAACGCGCCGGTTTGAGCAGGATTTCGCGACCTTCCTGGGAGGAGATGTAGAAACCATCGCGGTAAACTCGGCTACGGCAGGTCTGCATCTTGCGCTCGAATCCCTGGGAATAACTGCAGGCGATGAGGTAATTACTACTCCTTACACATTTACCGCCACAGCCGAGGTCATAAGATATCTTGGAGCAGACCCTGTGTTTGTAGATATCGATCCCAAGACACTTATTATCGATCCTGCTAAGATCGAAGCTGCAATTACCCCGCGCACCAAGATGATTTTACCGGTGCATGTCGGTGGGCTGGCATGTGATATGGATGCCATATACGATATTGCCCACAGGCACAATCTGAAAGTAGTCGAAGACGCGGCTCATGCCATTCCGACGACTTTCAAAGGCAAATTGATTGGCGCAATCGAAAGTGATGCGGTAGTGTTCAGCTTTTATGCTACAAAACCTCTGGCGACCGGCGAGGGCGGAATGATCGTGCTGCGAGATAAAGACAAAGCCGATCGCTGCCGTATGATGCGCCTGCATGGAATCGACCGCGACGTGTTTAACAGATATAATTCCGATAAGCCGTCTTGGTACTATGAAGTTGTGGCTCCAGGCTTCAAGTATAATATGACCGATATAGCGGCAGCTATTGGAATACACCAGCTTACCAAAGTATATAAATTCAGGGCTTCCCGCGAAGCAATTGCCGAGGTGTATAACGAAAGATTTGCTGATCTGCCTTTGATATTGCCACAAAAAGCTCCAGAGGGCGAAATGCATGCATGGCATCTTTACGTCATCAGGTTGACCGATGATGCGCCCATTTCCCGCAATGATTTCATTCAGGAAATGACCAAGCGCGGCATCGGCACGAGCGTGCACTACATCCCGCTCAATATCCATCCATATTGGAGTAAATACTATAATCTTAAAGCTGAGGATTATCCATGCGCAGTTGAGTGTTATGAGCACGCCGTCAGCCTGCCGATCTACACTCGTATGAGCGATGCAGATACCGAGAGAGTTGTTAACGCGGTCCGTGAGATTCTTGCATGAGAGCCGGAAAAAGACTATTCGATCTTTGCTTCACCAGCGCGGGACTGATTGTGCTGTGGCCGGTCTTACTTGTCACAGCAATCATTATCAAATTGGATGACAAGGGGCCGGTCTTCTTTCGCCAGGAGCGCATCGGGCTGCACGGCAAACCGTTCGGGATGTGGAAGTTTCGGACGATGGTCGTGGATGCGGAGAAGATCGGCATGCAGCTTACGGTCGGTAAAGACACTCGTATCACGCGCGCTGGAAGGTTTCTGCGCAAGAGCAAGCTTGATGAGCTCCCGCAGCTATTTAATGTATTTATGGGCGAGATGAGCCTGGTGGGACCTCGCCCGGAAGTCAAGCGATATGTTGAGCTTTACAGTCAACAGCAGCGCGCAGTGCTGGATATACCGCCCGGCATCACCGACCCCGCTTCCATCCGCTACAGGGATGAAAGCACCGTGCTTGCGCAGGCATCCGACCCTGAATCTGCATACATAAATGAAGTGATGCCCGAAAAAATACGCCTCAATCTGGATTATGCACTGCATTCGTCTGTCTTGAGCGACTTCTGGATAATCTTGAAAACCTTGAGGCGAATCTTGTAACTACTTATAAATCAGGTAGAGCCCTATCGGAACCGACCACGCGCTATTCATTGTGCCTGTTGCACATCCACCAAAGAATGGACCGCATTTGCCATTAAAGCCTGCTGCGACTGTCCATGAACTGTATCTACCTAATGGCCTCCATCCCAGCGCACCATTAATCTGATAGCCGTCATATTCACTTGCGATGCTCAAGTGGTCATTGATAGGGTACGAAAGACCCACAAAAGGCCTGTTTAAAAACTTGCCTGCACCGTAGCCGAGTGTAGTATAAATAGATTTGTTATCAATATCGAACTGTTTAGTGGCGACGGCATAATACCCGACTTTGGTATTCATCTTTTGCCTAAACTGCTTCCATTCTTTATTCAACAGGTCCTGAACACCAACCGCAACTGCAGGCACCTTATCGGTTTCCTTAATGCACTGGAGCTGAAAACTCACGGACTTGCTGTCATCCGCAATCCAACTACTCACAGCCATGGCCGACGCGTAAAGCTTTGGCCAACCTCCGAAGCCGAACGCAAGCACGCCTGTGCCATTTTGCTCTTTGTCACTATAGTAAGCATTCAAATGCTCTCCGCTGAAAGCACCCAGGCTAGCATAGCCATTGCCCGGCGTATAAGCTACAGGAATATTTATCTGCATTGCGCCGCGGCCATCAGGCTTGCCGTCCTGGTTGAGTGCTATGCAGCCTCCCGGAAGCGGCGATACATTTGCGTATTGCGTGACTGGAACTTTAATTGCCCAACTGGATGTCGAGAGGAAAATACTACCCAGCAAGGCGCTGACTCGAATGCACTTGGAAATCATTACATACCTCTTAATGTGTATACTCGACTGGTGATATATCATAGCATTGTGTAAATGAACTCTCAAGCTGAATCTGGGTGCATGTCAGATTTACGGAATCACGCTGCAATTTTGGCAGCCTCTAATATATTGCCAGTTCTTTTATTAAGCACTGCAGAGCGCAAATGTGCGATTGTCTCGATTCCGTGCCTCTTCCAGCGCA
>JBDKUO010000023.1 GCA_039679645.1 Armatimonadota bacterium | reverse complement strand
AATGCCGATGCAAGGCAATATCTTGCTAATATCAAACGTTTGATTGTATCAATCTGGCGATCACAGATAATATACGCAAATATGGTCGATTATGTATATAAGGCTAATGGGATTTGAGACAGCCTCTGACGTCCCGAAATAGCCCTCTCACTTATCATTCTCCTTGAGAAACCAATCTGCCGCCAGGTCATCCCAATTCGGATTCATCGACTCTATAAGCTGAAGCTTCCAAGCCCTATTCCATTTCTTTATTTGTTTCTCTCGGGCTATGGCAGCATTCACATCTGAAGTTTGGTCGAAATAGACAAGCATATTAACATTATACTTCTTGGTGAAGCCTTCTAGCTTTCCTTGCTTGTGTTCATACATTCTGCGCTGGAGATTATTAGTAACGCCGACATATAGTGTTCCATTTCTCTTGCTTGCAAGAATGTATACGTAGTATTGGTTCATCTTTTTCTAGATTCCCACATCCACATAAACAATGTTATTTCCGGCCGCTCCAACAACCGTGTCATTCCCGACTTGATCGGGAATCCAGAGAGTTTGCGCCCTAATACGGCAACAGCGCCTAGATTCCCGCTTTCGCGGGAATGACAGATTATCACATCTGTTGTTTATTGCTTTTAGGATAACGGCTTTCCGTAACAACTGAATCATGTCCGGCATCAGGGGATGCCGAACCATTTAGTTTACTTCGCTTTCCTGTGCATCCAATGAACATGGGTTTCCGGCCTTTGAGCTGCTTATTGACGAATCTAATAATTTCACTGTCAAGCCGATATCCGTGAATATTTTGGAAGAGCTCTTCAATCTTGCTCAAACCGGAGCAATCTTTGAGAATTTGTCGAGTTTGCGTAAGGTTATCGTAGAATTGCTTAGTCCTGTGGGTTTTCTCATTGCTGTCAGTAATGTAATAGATGTCCTCTAAACCCATAAGAGCCGAGACACATTGAATTACTATTCTATCATCAAGATAGAATGCTTGTTGATCGCATAACTCTGCAACAGCAAGTACAGTTTCGTCTACGATCTCCTTACGTTCCTCAGGAGTATAATCATCATTTTCTAATACTTCAGCAGCCACTTTAGAAAAGTTATTGGTAATTCGGAACAAGTCTTCATATACCTCTATGCGTTTTGCGAAAAGTTGCTGGGAATATGGCTCAACACGACTACTTCTTCTAAAGAATTCATTAATTACTAGGCCAATCACAACACCTATTATTCCAATCCAAGCAGATTCCATTACAAGTGCTCCTTGTTGGTTATAATACACAGCCTAATCCGCATTCTATCCACAACCAGTCCGCCTGTCAACGCCAACCAGCCCCTCCCTTCCCCAGCACCCAACACCTAACACCTAACACCTAACACCTAACACCCATCATCCACCTCACTAAAAGTTTATTAATTACCAATTGGGCGGAAGGAATTCTCTTGGCCGCCGAATAAGTTTTATGGTTGGTACGACAACTAATAAGCAAGTAGATATATAGGAGGAATTACTTGATGTCTGACAAGAAACGCGTGTACCTCTTCCGCGAAGGTAACGCTACGATGAGAGACCTTCTCGGAGGCAAGGGCGCTAACCTGGCGGAGATGACCAATATCGGTCTGCCTGTTCCGCCCGGATTCACCATCACCACCGAGACCTGCAACGAATATACCAAGCTCGGTAAGCTTCCCGACGGACTTTGGGAAGATGTGCTAGCCGCTCTTGCCGACGTCGAGAAGGACATGGGCAAGAAACTGGGTGATGCCAACAATCCCCTGCTCGTATCGGTCCGCTCCGGCGCGAAGTTTTCCATGCCTGGTATGATGGACACCGTCCTTAACCTTGGTCTCAACGATGATACCCTCAAGGGAATCGTCGCCGCCAACGGTAACGAGCGGTTCGCTTACGACGCCTATCGCCGATTCCTGATGATGTTCTCCGACATCGTGCTTTCAGGCGATTATCCAAAGCTGGCCAAGCATCACTTCGAGATCATCTTCGACGCCCTCAAAGAGAAGAAAGGCGCCAAGGTCGATACGGAAGTAGATGCCGAGGGCCTCAAGGAACTGGTCGCTCAGTATAAAGTGTATTATAAGGAAGTCACCGGCAGCGACTTCCCGACAGACCCGATGGAGCAGCTCAAACTGGCTATCATAGCCGTATTCAAGAGCTGGAACAACGAGAGAGCCATCATCTACCGCAACCGCGAGAAGATCTCCCACGACCTCGGAACCGCCGTCAACGTTCAGACGATGGTCTTCGGTAACATGGGCGACGACTGCGGTACCGGTGTTGCCTTCACCCGCAACGCCGCCAACGGTGAGAACAAGCTCTTCGGCGAGTTCCTCAAGAACGCTCAGGGCGAGGATGTCGTGGCCGGCGTGCGAACCCCTGAAGAGATTGCGCAGCTTGCCAACGAGTTCCCCGCAATCTACAAGCAGTTCACCGATATCGCGCAGAAACTCGAAGATCACTATCGCGATATGCAGGACATCGAGTTCACCATCGAGAAGGGCCGACTCTTCATCCTTCAGTGCCGCAACGGCAAGCGCACAGGCGTTGCAGCCGTCAAGATTGCTGTAGACATGGTCAATGAGAAGCGCATCACAAAGGAAGAGGCTCTGATGAGAGTCCCGCCGGAAGCTCTCGAACAGCTCCTCCACCCGCGCATCAAGACTGCCAAGGGCGCCAAGGAGATCGCAAAGGGTCTGAACGCAGGACCCGGCGGCGCGTCGGGCAAGATCGCTCTGGATTCCAAGACCGCTATCGCAATGGCCTCCAAGGGCGAGAAAGTCATCCTCGTTCGCAAAGAGACCAACCCGGACGACCTCGGCGGAATGCTTGCCGCTAAGGGTGTTCTTACCCAGCTCGGCGGACGCACCAGCCACGCGGCTCTCATCGCCCGCCAGTACGGCATCCCGACAGTCTGCGGATGCGGCGCCGTCAAGATCGACGAAGCCAAGAGGCAGGTCAACGTGGGCGATATCGTGCTCAAAGAAGGCGACGTCATCACAATCGATGGAACCCTCGGCCTGGTATACAACGTTCAGCTCGAGACCGAGCCCGCGACAGTCACCGGCGACTTCGGCACATTCATGGGCTGGGCTGATGAAGTCCGCAAGCTCAAGGTCTGCGCCAACGCCGACAACCCCGAGCATGCAGCCGACGCGGTCGCACTCGGAGCAGAAGGCATCGGACTCTGCCGCACTGAGCACATGTTCCTCGGTGCAGAGCGCACCCCGCTGGTAGCCAACATGATCCTTGCCGAAGACGAGAAGACCCGCCAGGAAGCTCTGGACAAACTGCTTCCTCTGCAGCGCAATGACTTCGTGGGTATCTTCAAGGCAATGGGCGGCAGGCCGGTCACAGTAAGACTGATCGACCCACCTCTGCATGAGTTCCTGCCTAACATGGACGAGCTGCTGGTCGAGGTGACTGAACTTCGCTGCAAGAACCCGAACTCTCCTGAGCTGCCTGAGAAGGAAAAGCTTCTCAAGAAGGTCGTGGATATGCACGAGCAGAACCCGATGCTCGGCCTTAGAGGCTGCAGGCTCTCGATCTACATGCCTGGCATCGTAAACATGCAGGTTGGCGCTATCATAGGAGCTGCCTGTGAGGTCAAGAAGTCCGGCATGGAAGTGCATCCTGAGATCATGATCCCGCTCATCGGCACCGTCAATGAGCTCACATATCTCAAGAAGCAGCTTACTCAGGTCGCAGATGAGACTATGAAGGCTGAGGGCATCAAGGTCGACTACATGATCGGCACGATGATCGAGATCCCGCGCGCAGCCCTTACTGCTGATGAGATCGCCAAGGAAGCTCAGTTCTTCAGCTTCGGCACCAACGACCTGACCCAGATGGGCTATGGTATCAGCCGCGACGATGCCGCCAAGTTCCTGCCTCTGTATATCGACAAGCAGATCTTCAAGACCGACCCGACCGACACTATCGATCAGAAGGGCATCGGTCGACTGATGAAGATTTGTGTCGAGGATGCCAAGGCAGTTAACCCGACGATCAAGCTCGGAATCTGCGGAGAGCACGGTGGAGAGCCGGACAGCGTCAAGTTCTGCCACAGGATCGGCCTGAACTACGTATCCTGCTCACCCAAGCGAATCCCGGTTGCCAGACTCGCTGCTGCCCAGGCAGTTATCGAGGAGAAGAGCAAGAAGTAAATGCCTTATTCCCTCTCCTGTGGCAGAGGGCTAGGGTGAGGGCGCAACGTATTGCGTCCAAATATGCAGATAAAATGAATCCCCCGGTCGGCAGAGAGCCGGCTGGGGGATTTTTTGCATTTTTGTCAAAACGAACTGAGCTTGAAATTTGAAATATTGAGCGTGAGGCAGTTCGTTTTGGCAGTTTCTTTATATGTATAATTTCCTCCCCTAGCAGTGATGCTTCGCGAGCGTATGCTCCGAAGCGGCTGCACGGGGCTTCGGGACATTCGGAAGCTGTCTCAGAATGCTTCGCTAAGATACGAAGAATTATTGAAACACATTCCAAGTTCCCCGATTCGGCGACAACACAAGTGTATAAATCTATCAATGCTGCTAAAACAGGCAACCAATGAC
>JBDKUO010000022.1 GCA_039679645.1 Armatimonadota bacterium | reverse complement strand
GCTTTTATTGGGGTAGATTTTCCACTTTTTTGCATTTGCGCTTCGTTCCACACGCTCAGAGCTTGGGGTTTCCACTTTCTTTGAACCAACAGATTTGAGATCAGTTCCAGCTATCGCAATTGCCTCGTAATGAGGCAATTGCGATAGACGAATATTGCGTTCATTTTAGGCGCAGAATCGCTGCAAATAACTGATATCTCGCTTGTAGCAGTATGCCTCTACTGTAAACAGTCCTCAAAAAACCGATTCTCAGCTTTCTGCTTACCAATCAGACGCAATAATCCCTGAGAATCAGGCACTTTTCAATAAACCAGGACTTTAAGCAGCAAGCGCGACTACTCGCCTCAAATTGTCCAACTTCCTATTTCTGGCCATCGCAAGCGCTCCGCCTACCATCACCAAGAGGCTCAAACCAACATTTGCCGTCGTTTTTGCCAGCCCTCGCACATGCTGCTGGTCGAGGCATAGATGTTCCTTGAGTCGACTATTCACTCGCTCCACAGATGTCCGCCTCTTGTATAACCGCTTGAACTTCTTGCTCTCGCGCCAAAGCCCGGGCCAGCGGCGTTCGTTTTCAGATATCGCTATCTTCAATACTCGGCCATAGCGTGACACACTGCAAGGACCACCAAGTGCTTCACTATGCTTGGGGCAACGAAACTTCAGATACTTGCCGTCCCTGCCAGCGTATACCATTTTTTCACCGCAATCGCAGATCGGTGTTCCAAGTTCCGTGCATCGGCATATCTCACCACCAAACGGTGTGTCCTTATCCTTTTGGGTTAGGCGCATCTTTATGATGGGAAGAGCTTTGAGATCATATAGCACATATTTGCAGTTCTCTTGAGAGTCATAGCCCCTGTCGCCCATCACATATCTTACATCGAACTCCGGGTGAAGCCTCATCGTATCGCTCAACACTATCGGCAACCGGGGGCATTCGTTTATGTTTGCGGCCAACACCTCGAAGTTGACGGGTATCTCATACTTGGTATCCACCACCAGTTCCACATTGTAGCCATACCAAGAGTGTATACTCTCACTGCCATCTTCCTTGCGGTAGCTCTTTACACCCCAGCCGGCATCTTTGTCGCTTTTCTCTTTGGCGTAACGGTTGCACCAGCTTGACACCTCTGTCCCATCTATAGCAAGGCTCTCGCCCAAGTCAGGCAGCATATCTTTAAGATCACTTACCGCCTTGTCGAATATCATCTTTAACATCGCCAAGTTCTCCGGGCTAGACAGCTTCGCAAGCAGCCGACTGAAATGCCAGGGCTTAGGGACCAGACCCAAATGACTTATCCCCACTACCTTGCGGAGACTCTCGTTTCGCCTGAGTTCACGAATCAAGTCGTTTATCCTGGCAATGCCATACACCTTTGCAGCAATCATGCTCTGCCACAGCATCCTCACGGGATAGGTGTTCCGGCGGCCTTTGCGCATACGCTCCAGATTCCAAATCAGGGAGGCATCATCCAAAGCATCAAGAACAAGCAGCAGCCGATGATTGTCATCGCCCTCAGAAAAGAAATCCTCGAAGGTAAAAAGCTGGCACTGGCGAATATAACTCATGAACTCCTCCCTTGTCTGTGATTGTCTGGTAACAACCACTTCGACATCGGGCTCAGGAGTTCATGCTTTTATTGGGGTAGATTTTTTACTTTTTCCGCACATTGAATACTTGCCACGCTCACTGCTTGGGGCTTTTACTTTCTTTGAATCAACAGAATTGAGATCAGTTACAGATAACGCAATTGCCTCGGTTCAGTTGTCTGCAGGCCATATGAGTCGGTATTCGCTGTCATCACGGCGGATTGAGCCATCTTGCAGCATTTCACTCACACACCGCTCGACTGCCGTTTTGGGAAGATTTGCAAAGATGCCGAAATTGGGACAAGTGTCTCGCTTGATGCGGCTTGTAATCGAGCCTTTGAGGACTCGGACCAATCCGGTAAAGCCCACCCTGCCAGGGATCATATTGACTGTCTCAATGATTTTTCGGCGTCTCTGCTCATCGCTGAGCGGCGACTCGATTGGGCAGGCCTGACGGCTGATCGGCTCGTGTGATTCAGGTGAAGGCGAACAGACATCACAGGAGAGACAGTTTTCTATCGGCGGCTCGCCAAAGTGGTCTGCAATGATATCGTGTTTGCAGTGACGGATCTCGGCATAGCGATAAATCTCTTCTATGCGCCTCTGCTGGACCTTTTCATAGCGTGATACCAGATCATCGAGGCGGAATTTGGAGTCTCTGGGAGCGGGAAGGCGCTCGAGAAGCATCATATGTCCCGATCCCCAATACGTGATATTTCCTTCTGCCTGCCAGTCAAGCAGTTTTTCCTCAAGAGCGTATGGAGCGAGTTGAGCGCGACGGCTCAGGTCCATTGACTCTATAGATACCCTCTGGTCGGGTCCTAGGCGGGCGCATTTTGCGAACTCGGTAAGCTCATCGCCGCCAGCCTGCACGCCTTTATGGGTGAGGCCGATAGTCATGGTCATGGGAATATCTGGATGCCTGCGAATCAAATCGATATCCTCAAGCATGCTGATTGCGACACGGATTTTAGTCTCTTGCTCGCCCAGCTCACGTTCGAAATCGTCCGAATGGATAGCGGCGAAAGGTGAATCAAGAGTGAGTTCGCGGATGATCTTATAGCATTTACGAGGCAGATCGGCATCAACTCGCTCCTGACGCATCCAGCGTGTATTATTCGCTTTATCCGACGGTGTGCACAGCAGAATGCAGCGCGAGGGCAGGCCGTCACGACCGGCGCGGCCGGCTTCCTGATAGTAGTCCTCCAGGGCTCCCGGCAAGCTGTAATGGATTACAAAGCGCACATCGGACTTGTCGATCCCCATTCCGAAGGCGACCGTAGCGCAGATAACTCGCCACTTGCCGTCCATGAACTCCTCATGAGTGCGGGCACGATCATCGGCGTCCATTCCGGCATGGTAGTGAGTGGCGCGGATACGCTCGCGGCGCAAGAGCATGGCCAGCTCTTCGGTTTTTTTGCGGGAACGGGTGTAGATGATGCCCGCGCCGTCATTTTCGCGGCACAGGTGGATCAGAGAACGCATCTTCTCCTCATCCGATCTGACCATCATAGACTCAAGATACAAATTTGGCCGATGAGTGCCGGTGCTGATTACTTTGAGCTGGCGGCCGAGGTTGTTGGATATCTCGACACGCATCTTGGGGGTAGCTGTGGCGGTCATCGCGAGGACTGTCGGATCGCCCATATATCTCAATGCTTTTCCAATAAAGAGATAGTCCGGGCGGAAGTCGTGACCCCACATACTTACGCAGTGCGCCTCGTCTACCACTATCAGCGAGACACCTCGACCGCGCAGGGCATGCAAAAAAGGTATCTGCCGCAGTCTCTCCGGCGCAGCATAGACGAGTTTATACTTGCCCGCCCGGATATCACTGAGGCGGCGGTCGATCTCGTCGCCGTCGAGCGTGGAGTTTATCAGGGTGGCCTGCTTCTGGACTTCGACCGGCAGACCGTCAACCTGGTCTTTCATGAGCGCGATAAGAGGCGAGACGACCAGCGTCAGGCCATCCAAAAGCATCGCGGGAAGTTGATAACACAGAGACTTGCCCGCGCCTGTGGGCATTATCGCGAGAACGCTATTGTCCGATAGAACATGCTCGACTACCTGCTGCTGACCTTTACGGAATTTGTCATAACCGAAGAAACGTTTGAGCTGCGATTCCAATCCTGCATTGAGCATAGGAGCTTCGGATGCAGCGGCCATTGATGCCGCGACTTCCGGGTCCACCGTTCGCTTGAGCGGTATGTCCGGGCAGGTAATGCGATGGTGTGATTGAGCACTGCCGGTTTTTCGATCAGGCTTTTCGAGTTCGGCGCACAGTCGGTCCTGTTCCTGCTGCTTGAGCTTTCCAAACTCATCTCGAAATTCCCGGCTCTCGCAGCATTCATGCTCCTCCTGGAGAGCAAGCGCCATCCAGAGGTATATGGGTATAGTTTTATCTTCCAACTCGTCTGTGCGTGAGCGGTATATTGTTATTGCGCGGTCCAGGGATTTGTGCGCTTCATCCCATAAACTCCGGCGCTGGAATGCAAGCCCGAGTCTGGCCCAGTAGCTGTAGCCATCTTTCGGATCGAATGTATCAGTGTGCATTACCTCACAGGCGGACTCAACTTCGCCCTGGGTAAAGAGCACATCGGCTCTGGTAAGGATTACTCCGCGCATATCCGGAAACTCCGATAACAACTGCTGCGAGAGGCTGTCTGACTGCTCGATATCGCCGCAGCCGAGCAGAGCCCACACGAGCCACATTCTGTATAGCATGCCGTTCGGGTCTGCGCTTACAATGTGAGTCAACAGATCGCGCGCTTGCTCGTAATAGCCGAAGCGGACAAGATATCCCGCAAGACTCCTTCGCTTTCCGCGCGGCAGAGACTTCGCTTCTTCTATTGTAAGCCCGAATAGTGTCAGGCCGTCAGGGTGTTGAATGATCGCCATGATTGTTCCCAAGTCATAATTATACTACGGATGGGGAGAATACATATTCTTGAGAAATTCTACGCAGTGGTCTTACTAAAAATTTTATTAAAAGCACTTGACTACGTTCGTAGGCAAGGGTATAATGAGACTGACGACGACCGTAGTCTAAATACGCATAGAGGTAAATATGGAACTTCCGAACCTTGGTGAACTGGAATTGGAACTGCTCAGGTTCATAACCGATCATTCTCCAATTACGGTAAAAGAAGCGTCGGTTCAATTTGGCGAAGAGCGAGGACTGGCGCGCACTACTGTTCTTACTGTAATGGAGCGTCTGCGAAAGAAGGGCTATCTGAAAAGAAAGAGTCGGGAGGGAGTATTCGAATACTGCCCCTGTCTTCAGAAAAGTGATCTTTTCAGAAGGCTTACTCGCTCATTTGCAGACAAGGTGCTCGGCGGCTCACTCGACCCATTAGTGGCTTACCTGGCGGAGGACGCAGATTTGAGTGACGAGCAGATAAACGAGTTGCAGCATCTGTTGGAAGAGAAGAGGACAAAAAATGAATAGTACTTGCCTTGAGCAGCATATTTGGAATGGTTGTTGGCAGGGCACTGCAGCTCTGCTGCTGGCATACGGGATATGCCGGCTTTGGCCAAAGATGCCACCTCACGCAATGAGCTGGATATGGCGGCTTGCATATCTCAAGCTGATGATCGCATTTATCTTCATTGGTTCGATAGGTCTGCCTGTGCTTAATCACTCGTACAGCAGAACGTTATCTGCACATATAAGCCGCGCACCTTTATATAGGAATGCCCGCACCTTGAGCACAGTGGCACATCATATCGATCAGGCGCAAAGCACAGTCAGCATATTGGTTTTGATATGGGGGACAGGCGTGACACTATCAACTCTAAAAATTCTAACTGCACTGCGCAGGACAAGAAGACTGCGGCATACCTGCGAAAGCATTGAAGATGCTGATCTGCAAACTGAGCTTGAGCAGTTGTGCCTGCGGATGAAAATAAAGCGCGTGCCTCAACTGCTGACCGGTGATGTCCGGGGTCCGATGATTTGCGGAGTGCTTAAACAGGACATAATTTTACCGGACAAAGCACTCACGACCTCCAGCCATAACGATCTTCGCATGATCATTGCACACGAGCTGGCACATGCAAAGCGACACGATGTGATGTGGACATGGCTGCCGATGCTTGCGCAGGTGTTTTTCTTCTTCAATCCACTCGTTTGGCTTTTCCGCAGAGAGTGGCTCTTTGCACAGGAATCGGCATGCGACCTGCTGGCCATACAGACCACCGGATCAGCATGCACGGATTACGGCAGAATGCTCCTCGGTCATGTGGTTCGGCGCACATCGTCTGCAGAACCTGTCGGCATAGGAATTGCCGAACCTTACGAAACGCTAAAAAGGAGGATCGATGCAATGACTAAATTTGCACCCATCACCGGCAAAAAGAAAATCGCAGTTTGTATTGCTATCTGTGTACTGGCACTTATCGGGATTGTGCCATGGATGCTGAGCGCAAAAGACTACAAACCGACATCTGCAGAAATTGCTGATGTGCTGGCAAAGGCATTCTACAACAGAGATTACGAGGCTGTCTACCGGATACATGTGGCCAGTGGTAAGCCTCACTCCTGTGACTCCGCAATCAACTATATATCCGGTAAGCTCCAAAGCTATGGCCCGGTCAAGGAAGTGACACTTGAGGCAAAGGACAAGATACTTCCGGGATTAACCGGAAAGGGTTTTTCGACCGGTCAACAATTTGCACCCGCTGCAGGCACGGAAGTATCAACCTGGAGAGTCAAAGCGAAAAATGGAGAGTATCGGATCGGCTTGATGGTGCAAGATGGAAAACTGAAATTTTACGAGTTCAATCTGGCTGATGGAGGAATCGGTGGGGGCTCATTATAATTTCCATTGACGCCAAACAGCCTGAGGCGATATACTCTGCTTGAGATGGCAAGAGTTAATATTGAGAATCTCAGTATGCGCGTTGGTGGAACCTGGGCGCTGTGGGATGTCAATCTGGATATAGACGAGGGCGAGATTACGGCAGTATTCGGGCGAGCAGGTTCGGGTAAGTCCACGCTTGCCGGAATTATCTGCGGCATTGATGAGCCGACCGGCGGCTCCATTGTATGGGACGGTCAGGAAAGCCCTGGGTATGCAAGTGTCGCTCTCGACAGGCCCGCATTTGCCAACGACCTCACTGTCTACGAAAACCTCGATATGTTTGCCTCGCTCTGGCAAGTGCCCAGAAAAAAGCGGGCCCGACAGATAAGCTTTGTTCTGGAGCTGCTTAAGCTCAGCGATTTTTCGACGACCAGAGCGCAGCAGCTCTCCACAGGTCTGCTAAAGCGGCTTGAAATTGCGAAGGCGCTGGTTGCCGATGCGCAGATCACTATAATCGATTCGCTGCTGGATACTCTCGACCCCGACATACTCGAAAAACTCTGGGACCATCTGCTGAGCCTGCGGCGGACTGAGATGAAATCATTTGTCATCATGACTTCGCGGGGCAAAATAGCTGAAATGTGCCATAGGATCGCTGTGATCCATCGCGGAAGAATTAACTTTATCGGCAGACCGGACGACTTCAGGCGCCTGGCGGGCGAAGACATGGTCGTGCTGGGTGATATCACCAATCCGTCGGTCAAGAGCAGGATTAGAGAACAGTTGTCGGTGGTGATTAAGGAAGAGGACGGGTTCCTGTCGTTCAGGGTCTCGAATGGCGAGAGGATGGTCGGTGATCTGCTCGCTGAGTATGGGTCTGATCTGAGCTGCGTGTATCTCAAGCGCCCTACATTGGAAGATGCTTTGGATGTAGTTGCGACTGGCGGGCTGAATGTTATGGCGGATGTTAGCGAGGGGCGTACAGGATAGTGACAACACTTGCTTATTACAATATCAAACGACTTGTAAGGCGCAGGCAGCTTATAATTGCGCTGTATGCGCTGCCGCTTGTTGCGGCGTTATTACGAGTGGTATTCGCAAAATCTCATACTCTGCTGGTTT
Source organism: Armatimonadota bacterium (assembly GCA_039679645.1). Classification (NCBI taxonomy): domain Bacteria; kingdom Bacillati; phylum Armatimonadota; species Armatimonadota bacterium. The sequence continues at coordinate 9,439 of JBDKUO010000022.1, read as the reverse complement.
GCGCGTGGGTCTGCCCATTTGTCTGCATGACCCTGGTTTGGGCGATTTTGCAAGCACAAACATCGATTGACAGGGCATTAGGACTCGAAGATGGACTGCGTAGCACGCCTATCTCAAATACTAACTTGATATGGTCGCGTATATTGACCGGAGCAATTATGTTCGTGGGTCAAATGATAATCTTTGGAGTAATAATAGGGGTATTTATCAGATGAAAGTTGGAATTGTCGGCACAGGGATCTGCCGGATGCACGCAGACGGCTTCAAGAAGTGTGAGGATGTCGAGATCAAGACGGTTTGTGACATCAACTCACAGCGCGCAGAAAAGTTTGCGCAGGACTACGGTATTAAAAACATCTGCAATGACTATCAAGAGCTTCTTGCAGACCCGGAAATAGAGGCCGTAACCGTTGGAGTGCCTAATGCGCTGCACGCGCCGATCGTGATTGCCGCATTTGAAGCGGGCAAGCATGTAATGTGTGAGAAACCCATCGCTACCTGCGCGGAAGATGCTCGAAAGATGGTCGAGGCGGGGAAGAAGTCCGGCAAGATATTTATGATGGGCTTTAACAACAGGTTCAGAGGTGATACTCAACTCCTTAAGAAGTGCATCGAGAAGGGCGATCTGGGCGAGATTTACTATGCCAAGACCGGGTGGCTCAGGCGCAAAGGCATCCCGGGTATGGGCGGATGGTTTACCACAAAAGCTATGTCCGGCGGCGGGCCTCTGATCGATCTTGGTGTACACGTGCTGGACCTGGCGCTCTGGCTGATGGGCAATCCTAAGCCGGTCTATGTTATGGGTTCATCTTACGCCAAGTTCGGGCCTGAGATTGCGAAACAAAAGGGCGGCACTTTTGACGTTGAAGACCTGGCGACGGGTATGGTAAAGCTCGAAAACGGCGCGACCGTATTTGTCGAGGCAAGCTGGGCATCGTACGTAGAGAATGAGAGAATTTATACTCAGTTGATCGGCACAAAAGGTGGAGCGGAAGTCGATCCGCTGAAGATTTATACCGATATAAACGGCTCCACGGCAAATATCGAGATGAGCTACCCTAATGTATCGGGTCATGAGATGGAGATAGTGCACTTTGTAGAGTGCATTAAAGAGGGTAAGACACCTATAGCGACCGGTGAACACGGGCTGCATATACAGCTTATTCTTGACGCGATATACGAATCGACAGTTACCGGCAAAGGCGTTGAGATTTAGTAATTGATATTTTTTATTTTATATCTTGCTGCAACGTGGCCGGGTGCTTTTCGCACTGTTGAGATTGTGCTATAATTCACAGGGTTGAGCCAGGATGGCGGATATATAATGAATGGGTCCAACTTTCGATGGGCAAAAACAATGGCTCAGGTAAGCAGCATAGCGCTGCTTATCCTTGTTTCCACGGGTATTGGACTCGGCCTTGGTTACTGGCTCGATGGCAAGCTCGGCACTACGCCGTGGCTTGCTTTTGTTTTAACTATCGTCGGGCTGGCGGCGGGGCTATATGAGGCGGTCAAGATTTTGATCGAGGCAACCGAAAATGAAGGAGATTGACAACGCCTTCATCAAACGCACTTACATCAGCAGCGCATATTTGTGGGCTTTTGGTGTGCTTGTATGGATGAGTTTATGGTATATCTTTACAAGCCGCGGCTTGAAGCTGAGCCCGCACTGGGGATTGATGGCAGCAATCGGCTGGAGCCTGGGTTCGGCAGTATCGATGGGCACGCTTTGGAGCCTGGAGTGGATTGTGAGCCGGGCTTTTGTGCCTGGGAATGCTCAGGCAAAAAGGAACCTGGTCAGGTTTTCGATCCTCAAGCTGATAGTAATAATCCTGGTTCTGGGCTTAATAGTCAAGCTTGGCGGAAAAAGTTTTGCGCTTATAGGCGCATTTTGTGCCGGAGTGGTATTGACTCAGGCGGTAATATTCCTTAAAGTATTAGGGAAGCTGATTTGTGAGCATTTTAACGATTCGAGTAAAGGAGGGCCACAATGCACGAGGGGCCATCAATAGAACAACCAACCTGGTTTAGGTTCCTAATTGCGGACAAACTGGTGCCGGGCTGGGTCTCGGAGATGATGATAGTCACCTGGTTTGTGATCGCAATTTTGTGCATTACGGCCATCATCGCGAGTCGAAAGCTCAGTGTGCGCAACCCGAGCAGGTTTCAGGCGGCGCTTGAGTTTATAGTGGTCTCCCTGGATGGTTTCGTGCGCAATATAGTCGGCAGTGAAGCCAAAACACTTACGCCGATCATCGGCACTACGTTTATATTCATCCTCTCGCTGAGCCTGACTGGCCTTATCCCCGGATTCACAAGCCCTACTTCAAATATAAACACGACCGTTTCGCTGGCCCTGATGGCCTTTTTGCTGGTGCAGTATTTCGGAATCAGCAGAAACGGCTTCATCAACTATGCCAAGCATTTTCTGGGCGAGCCGCTCTGGCTGGCTCCGCTTATGCTTCCACTGCATATAATAGGAGAGCTTGCAAGGCCGCTATCGCTCTCTATTCGTCTTTTCGGTAACATATTCGGCGAGGAGACTGTTATAGCAGTCTTCGTGCTGATTGTCACCAGCGTGCTGGGCAAGCTGCTGATACCTCTGCAGTTTCCTATGATGCTCTTCGCCATATTCGGCGGGTTCATCCAGTCACTGGTCTTTTCGATGCTGGTCTGTATATATATCGCTACGGCCCTAGAGGGTCATGAAGAACACCGTTAAATTGGAGGAAACACACCTATGATGTACTTAGTTGCTTTGGTCCTTGCTATTGGATTCGGCGTCCCGATTGCAGTTATCGGCGGCGGGCTCGGTCAGGGTAAGGCAGCAGCAGCGGCTTTCGAGGGTATCGCAAGACAGCCCGAGGCAGCCGGTAAGATTCAGACAGCTATGATCATTGGTCTCGCACTCATCGAGTCACTGGTTATCTACGCTCTGCTGATCGCTCTGATCCTGCTCTTCCTTGGCGTGCCGAGCGCGAGCGCTATCATTGCTAAAGTCGTAAAGTAATTTAGTTATTGGACAGAGGCCGCTTTGCCTGCGGATTAATCGCAAACGAATCGTTTGTTTTCAATTTGGCCGGGAAGAAAGCTGCGTTTGGCAAAAAAGCAGATTCCTCGTCGTTCCTCCTCGGAATGACCCTAGCGGCAGAATATTCGTAACGATGAAACGGTTCGGCAGGCATTCCGGCCATAGAAAGTTGGTGGTATATCCGTGCAGATAATACCTGATCCAAAAGTATTGATAGTGCAGGCTCTGGGGTTTCTGCTGGTGCTGGGGGTATTTAAGTATTTCCTCTTCCAGCCCATATTGAGCATTCTGGAGACCAGGCGCAGGGAGATATCCTCCGAATATGATGCTGCGGAGTCGCAGCGCGCGTCTGCCGACGAACTAAAGGCTCAATATGAGCGCCATCTTGCCGCTATAGCAGAGGAAACGCGCGCGAAGATAGCTGAGGCGGTCAAGGAAGGCCAGAGCATGCGCGAGGAGATACTTGCCGATTCGCGCACGCAGGCAGAGCGTATTCTCACAAGAGCGCAGGAAGAAATTTCCCGCGAGAGTGAGAAAGCTATGGTCGAGCTTAAGACCAAGGTTACGGACCTCACGGTTGAAGCCGCCGGTAAGCTCATTGGCGAGAGCATGGATGATGACAAGCACCGCAAGATGGTGAGCAGTTTCATTGATGGTCTGGACGAGGTGAAACAGTGATTGAGCCGCGGATCGTGCGAAGATACGCGCTGGCTCTGTTTGGAGCCGCGTCGAAGATGGATGTGGTCGACAGGATTGAGAGCGACCTTGGGCTGGTGTCGTATGTGTTTGAGACATCGCCGCGCCTGATGGAGTCCATCGAATCGCCGATGATCCCCTCGCCCAAAAAGCACGAAATCATCAAGGATATTTTCGCGAACAAGGTCCATCAGATCACGCTTATGTATCTCGATATGCTTATCGATAAGCAGCGTGAAGGCGCGATCGGTCAGACCGAAGGTGAGTATATTCGCCTGGCAAATGAGGCGCGCGGGATACTGGCGGTAGAAGTGACATCGGCAGTCAGGCTCAGTGAGTCTGAGGAGGCCGCGCTTGTCGCCAAGCTCGTAGAAATTACGGGTAAGAGCATTCACCTTGAAAAGCATGTGGACCCGGCAATCATAGGCGGAATGAAAGTTCGCATGGGCGACAGGGTTATTGACGGCAGCATTACAGGTCAGCTTGCAGCGCTGAAAGAAAGAATGCTTAGTTAGTCATAGAGTCAAAAGGTCAAAAAGTCAAAAAGTTGGGATGGTGCGCATCAGTTCAGTTTGATGCATTTGCTTCGGGTACAACTGTTCCGAAGGCACTTTGCAAGAAGATAATCTTCGGGGCATTCGCCCACAAAGTATAGACAAGTAACTTTTTGACTTTATGACTTTCAAACTTTTTGACTTAAGTCGAACGGAGTGAGATTATGGCAGTCAACATAAGGCCGGATGAGGTTGCGCAGGTCCTTGAAAGCCACCTGCTATCATATGAAAAAGAACTCTCTGAAGTAGGCGTAGGGACCGTGCTCCAGGTCGGAGACGGTATTGCGCGAATCTACGGCTTGCAGGACGTAATGGCCAGTGAGCTGGTCGAGTTCCCCAACGGCGTTATGGGGATGGTCCTGAACCTGGAAGAGGATAACGTCGGATGCGTCGTGCTTGGACCGGACACTGAGATTAAGGAAGGCGACCAGGTCAAGCGGACAGGACGCATTATCGATGTCCCCGTAGGCGAGGCTCTGCTCGGGCGTGTCGTAAGCGCTCTGGGCGACCCGATTGACGGCAAGGGACCGGTTGTCGCCAGCGAGCGCAGACACGTCGAGACCCGCGCGCCGGGCGTTGTCGAAAGGCAGCCGGTTAAAGAATCGCTTGCGACAGGCATTAAAGCCATTGACTCCATGATCCCGATTGGCCGAGGCCAGAGAGAGCTTATTATCGGCGACCGCCAGACCGGCAAGACCGCTATCGCCATCGATACAATTTTGAACCAGAAGGGCCAGGACGTCTACTGCATATATGTCGCCATTGGCCAGAAGCTTTCGACTGTAGCAGGCATCGCTCATACGCTGGAGCAAAACGGAGCTATGGAGTATACGACCATCGTTGTCGCATCCGCCAGTGACCCTGCTCCGCTGCAGTATATCGCTCCATACGCCGGCTGCGCCATGGGTGAGTATTTCAGAGACACAAAGCGCAGCGCACTGGTAATCTATGACGACCTGAGCAAGCACGCGGTAGCATACAGGCAGGTATCCCTGCTTCTGAGAAGGCCGCCTGGACGTGAGGCTTACCCGGGAGATATTTTCTATCTGCATGCGCGCCTTCTTGAGAGGGCTTCAAAGCTAAACGATGAGCTGGGTGCAGGTTCACTTACTGCGCTTCCGATTATCGAAACGCAGGCGGGAGATGTTTCGGCTTATATTCCGACAAACGTCATCTCGATCACAGACGGCCAGATATATCTGGAACCGGATCTTTTCTATTCGGGTATACGACCGGCCATTAACGTCGGCTTGTCTGTTTCGAGAGTAGGGTCCAGCGCTCAGAAGAAAGCAATGAAGAAAGTCACAGGTCAGCTCAAGCTCGACCTGGCGCAGTATTGGGCACTGCAGGCGTTCGCGCAGTTCTCAAGTGACCTCGATAAGGCCACTCTTGCTCAGCTAGCGCGCGGCGAAAGGATCGTCGAAATCCTGAAGCAGCCGCAGTACACGCCTATGACGCTCTCAAACGAGTGTTTCATCATTTTTGCTGCGACCAATGGCTATCTGGATGATCTTCCGGTTGCCGCCATCGCAAAGTTTGAGAAAGAGCTGTATACATTTATGGCTGACAAGTATCCCGACGTGGGTCACACGATTGAAAAGACCGGCGTGCTGGATGACTCGACCATGGAGACGCTGAAATCGGCTATCGAGACGTTCAAGGGGCAGTTTAAGGCTTAGTTATGGCTAGCGCAAGAGATATCAGGCGGCGCATACGCACCGTCAAAAATATAGAGAAGATCACCAGCGCGATGAAGATGGTCGCGGCTGCAAGGCTGCGAAAAGCTCAGGAACGTGCCGAGTCTGCGCGCCCTTACGCCGAGAAGATGCATGATGTGATGGGCAATCTCGCCAGAAGCGCCGGTGAAATAGAACATCCTCTGCTTGAATCACGCGAGGAACACAATGTCGCTTATGTCGTGATCGGAGCTGAGCGCGGGCTTGCAGGCAGTTATAATGGCAATGTAATGAGCAAGGCTATGCATGAAATAGGTGATCGAGAGCCCGAAAATGTCAAGTTACTGGCTGTCGGCAGAAAGGCTGTCGCATTCTTTAGAAAGCGCCCGTATGAGATCGCCGGTTCCCTTGAGATGGGCACTGAAGTTAACTTCACAGACATACGTAAGATCACAGCTAGGGTGCGCTCGATGTTCGAAAGCGGCGAAGTGGATGCGGTGTATCTGATATACGCCAAGTTCCACTCGGCAATGCGACAGGAACCAATATGTGTACGACTGCTGCCGATGGCTGCGCCTGAAGCAAACGCTGAAGCGCCCGCCGAGTTTGAATTCGAGCCGAATGCAAGCCAGTTGCTTGCGACACTGCTGCCGAGATATGTTGACACTGAAGTCTATCAGTCGCTGGTGGAGTCGCAGGCGAGCGAGCATGGTGCACGGATGTCCGCTATGTCTGCCGCAACAAAGAATGCAGGCGAGATGATCGATAACCTGACGCTTGTCTATAACAAGGCTCGTCAGGCTGCAATTACTAAAGAGATCACGGAGATTGTCAGCGGCGCGGAAGCGCTGAAGTAGAGTTTGAAAGTCAAAAGGTCAAAAAGTCAAAAAGTTTCGGTGCGAAAAGCGTTCAGCAACTTTTTGACTTTCCAACTTTCTAACTTTTTGACTTCCTTACGGAGGTAAGAATTGGCTACAGGAAAAGTTGTTGAGGTAATCGGACCGGTTGTCGATATTCGGTTCCCGTCGAATGAGCTGCCGGAGATGTTGAGCGCAATACATATCCCCAATGTGCAGGGGCAGACGCTGACCGCAGAGGTCGCACAGATGCTTGGAAGCGATGTCGTCAGATGCATCTCCATGCAGTCTACCGACGGCCTTGTGCGCGGAATGGACGCGATAGACACGGGTAAGTCTATCGAGGTTCCGGTCGGACGTGAGACCCTGGGACGTGTGTTTAACCTGCTTGGGGACACGATCGACAACAAGGGCGCTTTCACAGCAGCCGATCACTGGCCGATTCACCGCTCTGCTCCGCCTTTTGAGGAGCAGATTCCTGCTACAGAAGTCTTTGAGACAGGCATGAAGGTCGTCGACCTCATCTGCCCTTATGCCAAGGGTGGAAAGATCGGCCTCTTTGGAGGAGCCGGTGTCGGCAAGACCGTTCTTATCACCGAGTTGATCCGAAACGTCGCGACAGAGCACGGCGGGTTCTCAGTATTCGCTGGAGTCGGCGAGAGAACTCGTGAGGGTAACGACCTCTGGCTGGAAATGCAGGAGAGCGGCGTTATCGAGAAGACGACCATGGTCTTCGGTCAGATGAATGAGCCGCCTGGGGCGCGCCTTCGTGTAGCTCTCTCGGCTCTTACGATGGCTGAGTATTTCAGAGACAAAGAGGGGCAGGACGTCCTGCTCTTTATAGACAATATTTTCCGATTTACACAGGGCGGCTCTGAGGTTTCGGCTCTGCTTGGCAGAATGCCGAGCGCGGTCGGATATCAGCCGACTCTGGCCACTGAGATGGGCGCGCTGCAGGAAAGAATCACATCGACTGTGCGCGGTTCGGTCACATCGATCCAGGCGATTTATGTCCCTGCAGACGACCCGACCGACCCTGCTCCGGCAACGACATTCAGCTTCCTGGACGCCACGACTTATCTGGAAAGACGCATATTTGTGCGAGGTATTTTCCCGGCAGTCGACCCATTGGCTTCGACTTCGAGGATTCTGGACCCGAATATTGTCGGCCAGGAGCACTATGACGTGGCGCGCGCGGTCCAGCAGATACTCCAGAGATACCGTGAGCTTCAGGACATCATCGCCATTCTTGGTGTGGACGAACTCTCTGACGAGGACAAGCTCACCGTCACCCGCGCGAGAAAGATAGAGAACTTCCTGTCGCAGCCGATGTTTGTGGCCGAGGTCTTCACCGGGTTGCCGGGTAAGTATGTCTCCCGGAACGACACCGTGCGCTCATTCAAGGAGATACTTGAAGGCAGATGGGACAAGCTCCCTGAGCAGGCGTTCTATATGGTCGGAGCGATCGAAGAGGCCGTTGAGAAGGCTAAGCAGATGGGTGTGGAAGTCTGATCTAGCTTAGGGTGAAGAGTGGAGAGCTAAGAGCCCGGAAGAGGATAATATAATTATGATCAAACTTAAGCGCTGTGATAAGAACCCAATTCTGACCACAGTGGCGGACCATCCCTGGGAATCGGTGCATGTCTCAAATGCAGGGGCGGCGCTTAAGGATGGAAAAGTCCACATCTTTTACAGAGCCGAGGGTGCCGATTTTCGAGCCAGCACCGGTTTTACCTGGCCTGTATCGAGAATAGGTCATGCAGTGTCCTCCGATGGCGTAACAATTGATGAAAGATGCCCCACCCCGGTTATCGATCTTGACGGCGAGCAGATGCCGGAGACAGACGGCGTGGAAGACGTCAGAGTATCGGAGATAGACGGCACTTATTACGCCGTCTATTGCACGACAACAGTTTACCCGGAGACTCTGGCTCTGGCTACAAGCCCTGACCTGATCCACTTTGAAAAACACGGAACGCTGATGCCGGACTACTCGCAGAGGACCGGCGGGCTGCTGCCTGCAAAAGTGGACGGGGAGTTTGTGCTCTATCACAGGGTGCTGCCGCATCTTTGGGCGTCGAAAAGCAAAGATTTGAAGAACTGGCACGACTCGAAAGTCGTGATGCATACCCGTCCCGGTCACTGGACGGAAATCAAGATGGGAATCGGCGCGCCACCCATTAAGACTGACCAGGCATGGGTTATGTTCATGCACGGCCGTGACCGACATGGCGTGTATCGCCTTGGAATTATGTGGCTCGACCTGGAAGACCCGACCAAGGTGCTCAAATTCCAGGAAGAACCTATCCTTGAGCCTGAGACGGACTATGAGAAGAACGGCTTTGTGCCGAATGTGGTCTATACATGCGGGGCCGTTGTGCTGGGTGAAGACGTTTTTGTATACTATGGATGCGCGGACAACTGCCTTGCAGTTGCAACCGTGCCTTATAATAGCTTGCGACTTTAGTTGGGGCTTTGCCCCAAACCCTACCAAGGGCCTCCGCCCTTGGTTCCCGCTGGGGACGCGTCCCCAGACCCCGTTGCGTAATTTAATTCCCCCTGCGGGGGAATTAAATTACGAGACAGAAGGTCCAGGAAACCGGGTTTCCTGGTGGAGTCCAGAGG